>JAAZCF010000016.1 GCA_012513425.1 Bacteroidales bacterium | reverse complement strand
GTCCCGGAGTCATATAGAAACCGACTTGCATAGATATCTATTTTGTAGTGCATGGGCTATATGCGCAGAAAGAGAAGGATGGGAAATAATAACCCCAAAATCTAATGACTACATTGAAGAATTAATGCCAAATCACGCAAACTTTAAATCTGGTAAGTTTTCAGATAGATTCCGAGTACAAGCAAAAAGTATCCCAGCAACAACGATTACAAGTCATATTTCAAAAGATGGCCATTACTTTATTCATCCTGATCCAAAACAATGTCGTAGCCTCACAGTAAGAGAAGCAGCTAGAGTTCAAACTTTCCCTGATAATTATTTTTTTGTGGGGAATAGAACTCAACAATATGTTCAAGTTGGGAATGCTGTCCCTCCATATTTGGCATATAAGATTGCTAAAAAAATACATGAAACAATACAAAAAAATTAGCATCTCATATACCAATTATATAATTAAAATATTAAATAATTTTATCGGCGCGTAAAACAAGCTATTTATTAAGTGCACATCTAAAATATTCACCTAAAAAACAAAAACTAGGCTTCCAAAATCTTCTGATCACTGTTTTAAAGAAGCAGAACTAGTTAACATCGCCATTCAGGGAATATGACGCAGCTTTTGCTAGCTTATAAAACCGCTAAATTAATAAAAAATTATCTTTTCAGGGCTAACTATTAACAATACAATCTAGACCTCTCCTCAAAAACAAAGAACAATTACTTCCTACTTTGATTTTTAGCCCGCAAACAAGCTATGTCTAATATTTCATTTAGAGCATGCGAATCAAGTGCTCCTATATCTCTATAGCCGTTAAGCAATGTCAAATACTGCATGATTCTCTGGATATATTTGTCTGTAGCATTACTTCCTAATAACGCAGCATGCTTTAGTACTGCTTGAGCAACTACGGAAAATGCGCCTACCTCTCGATCGAAAATTGCAAAAACACGATCTTCACTTTTGAATACTTCTTTTGTATAAGCGTATGAATCATTCTTTGCAATACCTGTCTTATCGTCAGATGCATATGTCAAATGTGCGACCCACCAAAGACGAGCAATACCATGACGTACAAGTTTCCCCCTGCTAACAGAGCCACTATGTAACAACCAGCGGTCTTTTACTCGACGCTTCCAGCTATTTGAGTCAGTAGCACTTACTTCTAATGGCCAGCGTTTTTCCATATAGTCGCGATAAGTTACAAAGGCTAAATATGTCCATAATCTAGCATCTGAGGCATTTGCTCTATCCATTTCTCCCAAGTATTCATGCACTATGGGCGCATTATCAACATCAACTGCTCTATTGCCAACAACGCTCAATATATCAGGCATACCCAGACTGATAGGGAGAGGTAAATGATTCGTTTTATTAGCAAGAATAGCATCCGCACTACCCAAAAATTCTTCAGGAGTAGAAGCTGAGTTTAGAGAATCAAAAAGCTCCATTAATGCCGATTCTGACACTGCTCTAGCCTCATAAGCACACTTAGTCATAAATCTTCCTCCTCAGATATAATTCCAGTACGAATTGCAGTATCAATTGGGTTTTCAAGAATTCTTTGAGCAAGTTCAAGTAAACTTACATCCCAACCACCATTAGCTTCAACCTGTTTATTTATCTCCACATACCAATCTTTATCATCCAGAGGCTCTTCCTCGCCATTAGACTTTATAAAACTAAGAGTCTCTAAAAGCGCCGGAAGTGCAATTAATGAGATCTGCAAATCAGGGCGGTGACTGAACAATTGAAACTGGTCGAATGTTTTCTCTGGTATTTGAACACTTATGGTTTCATCACCATCAAAAGCGACTCTAATTCCTTTATGGTGCTGACTACGCACAAAGCTAAAACAACTACCTACTGGAGGATTAAGTGGATCATACATTTTTTCCGCATCAAATCGAAAAGAACCTCCATCAGCCAAAACATCACCCGGCTGAAGATCAAAGCTCGCCCCCCCGTAATCAATATGCTGGTTAGTCCAGCTGTGATTCAAAAGTTCTTTCTGAACAATAATACGTACATCTGCATCAACTTTTCCCTTAACCCATTGCTGATCTAGCCAAGCCCTAACTTTGAATCCTGCGGGTGTTCTTTCATACTCTTTTGGTCTCATCTCGCCTGTTGATATAGTGGAAGAACAACGCCAACGTAAACTGTGCATTGCATGGCCACTCTCTAGCAGTCCCACCAAATCAGGATCATCAGTACGGAGTTCATAAGTTATTTCAATATCTTGATGACAAGGAGCAACAAATACATTGATAACATTAAAATAGGAAGATACGTCATCAGCAGTATCAATGACCGGATGAGGATATGAGCCACGATTTGTCATTATACTACCCCCAGACGATACCGCTCACCGGCTGGCATAAATATATCAACACGAGTCACCTCGCCGCCCTCCAATGTCAGATTTTTTAGTATATTTCCTGAAACCTCAATATCATTTTCTCCATCAGAAAGATGTATGACTGCACGTAAAATAGGAAGCTGATAGTCTTGCTCAGGATTCCCCCCAGCCCCCAAAGCCAACAACTCAAGATCTCCGACCTCGCTCTTTTTTGCTGTAATAGCTAATGCCGTCACAGAATAATCATTCGACTCACTTTGAGTTCTCCAACTCCGAAAAGACACATCCCCCCCATCAATATGTAACGC
>JAAZCF010000188.1 GCA_012513425.1 Bacteroidales bacterium | reverse complement strand
GAGCACACCACCGGATATGAATTATTTGTAGAAAAATTGCAGAGTCATATTGCACGAGGCCAGAAAAAGGCTGTTTATAGAAATGATATTGATTCAAACCTGATGGCAAGATATATTTCATATTCGATTTTCGGCTACTATAAAAATTATGTGATGACAGAAGGTCAATATACTACAGATCACTATTTTAATCAAGTGATAAATTATAATCTCAAAGCTCTAAAATACTAATGCTTAATAGAAATATGAAACGTTTTTTCTTGGTTTTTCTTCTTCTTTTCTCGGGAGTGCCTTTGATGCAAGCCCAAGAAGAATTGACGCTCCAAAAATGTGTAGATTATGCTCTGGAAAATAACCAGACTCTACTCAAAAGTAAACTTGATTGTGAGATTGCAGTCCAATCGCGCAGAGAGGTTTTGGGTGCTCTATTGCCACAAGTAAGCGGTTCCGGTTCAATTGCCTACAATTTTGACAAAAACACGGTAATTATGCCAAATTTCATGAATGCTATGTTACCGGAAGCAATTAGGGATCCAAATGCTGATCCATACATAACTATTCCAATGGGACTTACCAATACATCTAATATAGGGGTAAGTTTGGTTCAACAAATTCTTAATTTGTCGTTATTGAATGCTCTGAATATTACTGAAGCTGCTCAAGAGATGGCTGAAATTGGAATGGAGATAAATACTGATGATGTTATCTCACAGACAGCAACAATTTTTTATAATATTCAAGTGTTGGAATATGGTCTTGATCAGTTCGATCGCAGTATTGCTCTTATGGATAAGACCATGGAGATAATGAGCACCAATAAAGATTTTGGAATAGTACGTCCAGTAGATTTTGACCGCATTAAAGTTGCTCGCACTAATCTTCTTTCCCAAAAGACTGGTTTTGAGCAAGCAGTAGCTATTCAGAAAAACCTACTCAAATTGAATATGGGATATGATATGGATAGTGATATAATTGTTCCATCCCTTGATATCAAGGCTATTGAAAGTATTGGCTATTTTGATCAAAATGATGCCTTTCAACCAATAAACCTTGCTTCGATCAAATTGATGGATCAAAAGTTAAAGATGAATGAATTACAGGTCAAAGCTGCCAAGTACGAATTAATGCCTACTCTAACCCTTGTAGGCAACTACAATTACTATTATATGGCAGAAGATTTCTATACCGGCCCTTCATTTCATAAATATCCAATGTCAATGCTGTCACTTAGTCTGAAGGTTCCAATTTTTGGAGGTTTCTCTAAAGATGCAAAAATAAAGAAGGCAAATATTGAATTAAAAAAGGCAAATAGTGACAGAGTTCAATTGTATCAATCATTGCGAATGGCTCATTCAAACTCAATAATGCAACTAAGAAGCAATTTTGGGACTCTTTCCGCTCAAAAAGAAAATATGTCTCTCGCGGAGGATGTTTATTCTATTACAGAGAGCAATTTCAATTTGGGTATTAGTTCTCTTTCTGATGTGCTTAATGCTTCTTCTGAGCTGATACAAGCACAAATCAGCTATGTGGAGTCGCTCCATAATTATATGCTGTCATATATGGAATTGAAGAAAAACGAAGGTAAAATCAGAGAAATAATAAAATAAAAAAATATGAAAAAGATTATTGCTTACGCAGTTTTAGTGCTGCTGGTTGCCGGGATGGTTTATATCCTGATTAATAATAAGAAAAAAATCAGCGAACAGACTGCTGCTGTGGCTGACGATGGTGTAGTTGTGGTTGAAACTTTGCCAATAACTGCCGAAGAATATACTTATGAAATTTCTGCAAATGGACTTACTGCTCCGGTTAAGGAGCTAAAATATGTGTCTGATGTCAGTGGTAGAGTTGTGAAAATTTTCGTTAACAATGGTACAAGAGTAAGTCGTGGAACTCCGCTTCTGGAAGTTGATAAAGAACTTTTGCAAGCAGATTACGATGCTTCGCAAGTGGCTTATGAATCATTATTGAAAAATGTGGAGCGTTTTACTGCTTCTCAGGAAGTTGGTGGCGTTTCTGACCAGCAACTCGAAAGTCTTCAAGCTCAATTGGTGGCAGCAAAAAGCCGCTTTGATGTCAGTCGCCGCAGATTGGAAGATGCTACAGTTAAAGCCCCGATAGCCGGTATTATAAATATGCGTTATGTGGAGTTAGGATCTTTGATTGCACCAAATGCGCCTCTGTTTGACATTGTGGATAATAGTAAGTTAAAGGTAACATGCAACCTTCCTGATGGCAAGATTGAGAATGTCCACCTTGGTCAGAAAGTGACTCTTACTCCAAGTGGCCAAAGCAATGAACAATACTCCGGAAAAGTAGATTTCATAGGAGTGAAAACTGATATGGGACTCAATTATCCTATTGAGATTGTCCTTGATAATTATAAAGACCTGAAAGTAGGAGTATACATGAAAGCAAACTTTATCTCAGAGGAGGGTCACAAAGGCATTCTTGTTCCAAGAAATGCAATTGTCGGTGGCATAAAATCTTCAATGGTGTATCTATTACAAGATGGGAAGGCAGTTCAAAGAAATATTACTTTGGGAGATATGATTGGAGATAAGGTGGAGGCACTTTCAGGCCTAGAGGAAGGAAATGTGATAATTGTATCCGGCATTATGAATCTTTCTGACGGAATACAGGTTAAACCAATTAATCAGTAGAAGGTTATGAAAATATCAGATCTATCGATAAAGCGGCCAATCTATGTGACTGTGCTGTTTCTGGTCATAGCTCTGTTGGGACTTATTGGATTCAGGTCTCTGCAGTCCGAACTGATGCCAAAGTTTACGCCACCTTCTCTAAATGTGCAGGTGATATATCCCGGTGCTTCGCCGACTGAGGTTGAAAACTCTCTCTCTCGCAAGCTTGAGGATGCTCTTTCAAGCCTTCAAGGAGTTGAATCTATTAGATCATATTCATTTGAAGGTATGTCAATGGTCTTTGTCACAATGGTGTATGGCACAGACATTGACAAAGCGATGACTGATGCTCAAAATAAAATAGATTCTAAGAAAGCAGAGCTTCCTTCAGGTATTCTATCGCCAATCATAAATAAAATCACAGTTGATGAAAAGTCTATCATAACTCTGTCTGCAACAGCCGATTTGGAACCTATGGATATGGCAGATCTCGTACAAGACAGATTAATGCCGGATTTGCTTCGAATTCCTGGAATGGCCAAAGTGACAACAGTGGGAGATAAAGAGAGAGAAATTCAGGTCAACTTGGATATGGAAAAGATGAAATCTTTAGGTTTATCTCCTGTCCAGATTTTGGGTGTTCTCAGGGCTGCCAACCTTGATTTTCCAACAGGCAGTTTAAAGAATGAATATGCAAACACTGCAGTCCATTTGTCTGGAAAGCTTAGCAATATAGAGACTATAAGGAGTTTGGTGCTCACTACTCTTCCAACAGGTACTCAAATACGCTTAGATGATATTGCTGACATTCAAGAAATGCCAAAAGATAATTTAAAGCTTGCTCGAGTTGATGGAAAAGATGCAGTGTTAATTGATATTTTCAAACAAAGTGATGCAAATGCGATTGATTTGAGTGATGCTGTACGGGAGGCAGTTGTTCAATTTGAAAATGCTTACCAAGATGATGGGCTTCAGGTAGAGTTTGTATCGGATACTTCAGATTTTACCCGCGACTCTATAAAATCTGTAATCACTGACCTTTTGTTAGCAATTATTTTGGTTGCATTGGTCATTTTACTATTCCTGGGAAATATTCGCAATGCCTTGATAGTAATGTTTGTCGTGCCATTATCGTTGATTGGAGCGTTCATAGGCATGAAGTTGTTTAACTTCTCTCTCAATTTGATGTCTTTGTTGGGTCTTTCGGTCGTAATCGGTGTATTGGTGGATGATGCCATTGTGGTCATCGAAAATGTATTTAGACAT
>JAAZCF010000187.1 GCA_012513425.1 Bacteroidales bacterium | reverse complement strand
CTTTTCTGATGTCAAGAAACCTTTCTGCCCAAACGCAGGAAACTTTCTCGACATGGGAAATTGACAAAGAAAAAGTGCAAAGCATCAATGTGGCGTCTTAAACGCGTTAATAGATGTTGCTACACTGTTTTAACACATGAAATAGGTTGTTGTGATTATCAAAACTGAATTTCATCCGACTCAATCAAAATCACGCCGTTGGCGTAAAGCTCATCCAGAGTCTTCTTATCGTCGCCCGGCTCAAGATTTACCGCACGTATGGCATCGGTGACCACGTATGTATGCAGTCCGCCCCTTACTGCATCCAGCGCCGAAGCACGCACGCAATAGTCAGTGGCAAGCCCCGTAACGTATATACTGCCTATGTTATTTTCTTTCAGATAGTCGGTCAGCGAAGCATTTGTAGCCTCGAAAGCTGAATATCCATCATCCTTGTTTTCGGTGCCCTTTAGCAGCTTCAGATCTATTTTGTCCACGTCCAGCTCCGGATGAAAGGCCGAGCCGTTGGTGTCGGCAACGCAATGCACAGGCCACTTCTCAAAGTGAACCGTGTCCGTAGGGTGCCAGTCTTGTGTAGAAATCACAAAGTCAAACTTGTCGGCAATGCTGTTAATAACCGGTACCACCATATCTCCCTCTTTGACAGCCAATGAACCGCCCGGACAAAAATCGTTTTGAACGTCAACAATTAATAATGCTTTCTTCATATTTGATGTTGTTTTTAGAATATTCCATTAATTATATGAGTGTGAAGATAGTCAATTATTCCGACATTATGCCCTGCACTCAAATTCGCAACTCCACACTTTTGTTTAAATTCATCATTTATAACTATTTGTTCTTCACTTTGTTCGCTAAATGAATTATTTTTGCATAAACAAATCAGCACTATATTTGTTTATTAGCCGGAGAGATGAAAATCTCTTTTTATTTTGCACAGATTTCAAAGATCAATAATTTTTTAAAAACATGAACGAAATAGATCAGGATAAGATATTAGATGAAGTTACCAGTCAGGAGTATAAGTATGGTTTTGTTACCGATGTAGAAACTTTCACAATAGATAAGGGGTTGAACGAAGATGTGATTCGCACCATCTCCCGCAAGAAAGAAGAGCCCGAGTGGCTGCTTGATTTCAGACTGAAAGCTTTTGAATATTGGAAAACTATGGAGCATCCCGATTGGGCTAAGCTGAATATTCCACCTATTGATTTTCAGGATATAATCTATTATGCCGACCCGACAAACAAGAAGAAACTCGACAGTCTGGACGATGTAGATCCCGAGCTGCTTGATACTTTCAACCGCCTGGGTATCCCGCTCGAAGAGCAGAAGATGCTGACGGGAGTGGCAGTAGATGCCGTGATGGACAGTGTATCCATCAAAACAACTTTCAAAGAGGTGTTGGCAGAAAAAGGAATTATCTTTAGCTCATTCAGCGATGCGGTGAAAAGTCACCCCGACCTGGTGAAGAAATATCTGGGAACTGTGGTTCCCTACAAAGACAACTATTATGCTGCCCTCAATTCGGCAGTATTTAGCGACGGCTCATTTGTATATATCCCCAAAGGGGTGAGATGTCCGATGGAACTGTCAACATACTTTCGTATCAACACGGCCAACACGGGGCAGTTTGAGCGCACGCTCATTATTGCCGACGACGATTCGTATGTGAGCTATCTGGAAGGTTGTACAG
>JAAZCF010000186.1 GCA_012513425.1 Bacteroidales bacterium | reverse complement strand
CTTATCAACAATATGTTCCATTTTTAGGAAAATTGATTTCTAAGTTTGGCGGCTCCACCAGTAGCTATGCCAGGCAAAAAGAATTGTCTGTTTTGGAAGACAGATATCAAAACAAAGTCGGAGCTATGATATGCTATGAATCTATTTATAGCGAGTATTATCGCAAAACAGCCCTATTTGGGGCGGATTTTGTTGCCGTAATTACTAATGACGGCTGGTGGGGTGACACTCCGGGATATCATCAGCATTTCAGATTTGCACGTCTTCGTGCAATAGAAACACGCAGAGATGTTGTCCACGTTGCAAATACAGGAATTTCAGGCTTTATTAATCAAAGAGGAGATGTGTTGCAGAAAACCGGTTGGTGGGAACCTGTCGCCATAAAAGATAATATTCATGCAAATGACGCACTTACCTTTTATGCCGTCAATGGCGACATCATCGGTCGTGTTGCGTGTTTTTTATTCTTTATGCTTTGCGCAGCATGGATATTATATGCCGTAAAGCGATCATAGGATGACTGAAAGTCATTCTTAGACCAGCATATTTCATTACTTTCTTAATTTTCTCTCTTTATTGAGGTTCATAGCAATGAATGGGACATCTTTGGCAATTCGTTTTTTTTGAGCCAAGAGGGCATTTGTCTATTTTTCTAAATCAAAATTTAGTTAGTTCAGTGCAATCTTTACACAAAGATGTACCGCAGTGATGATTACTGCAGTACATCTGTATCATTGTTTTAACTACTTCTTTATCCCTTAGCTGACTCATCAGTGCAAGATATCTCCATTCATAGAGATGAGAAATTCTTGATTGTCTCTGGTTTTCTCCAATCGACTCTTCATAAATTCCATTGCTTCAATAGAGTTCATATCTGAGAGATAATTTCGCAAAATCCAAATACGGTTGACATAATCAGGATCGTAAAGAAGATCGTCACGTCTGGTGCTGCTGAGAGTAACATCAACTGCAGGGAAGATTCGTTTGTTGGAGAGTTTGCGATCAAGTTGTAACTCAAGGTTACCGGTGCCTTTGAACTCTTCAAAAATTACATCATCCATCTTTGAACCGGTATCAGTAAGTGCTGTGGCAAGAATTGTGAGAGAACCTCCATTTTCAATGTTTCGGGCTGCACCGAAGAAGCGTTTTGGTTTATGAAGGGCATTAGCATCAACACCACCGGAAAGTACTTTTCCTGAAGCAGGTTGAACTGTATTATAAGCCCTTGCAAGGCGTGTGATTGAGTCCAAAAGAATGACAACATCATGACCACATTCAACCAAGCGTTTTGCTTTTTCCAAAACCATATTGGCAATTTTTACATGTCTTTCAGCAGGCTCATCAAAAGTAGAAGCGATAACTTCGGCTTTTACGCTGCGTTGCATATCAGTTACCTCTTCAGGACGCTCATCAATAAGCAAAACTATCATATATACTTCAGGGTGATTGTCTGCAATAGCATTGGCAATATCTTTAAGCAATACGGTTTTACCAGTTTTTGGTTGTGCAACAATAAGACCTCTCTGACCTTTTCCGATAGGTGTGAACAAATCGACAACTCTTATGGAAATATTGTTATTATGGCCGTTACCTGTGATGTTGAATTTTGAATCAGGAAACAGAGGAGTAAGGAAATCAAATGGTACTCTATCTCTAACATCATCTTGCATGCGACCATTAATCTTCATTACCTTGACTAAAGGGAAATATTTGTCGCCTTCGCGAGGAGGACGTATTTCGCCAAGAATGGTATCTCCATTTTTAAGAGCATATGCTTTAATTTGAGATTGAGATACATATATGTCATCAGGAGAATTCAGATAATTATAGTCAGAAGAACGCAAGAAGCCATAACCATCAGGCATTACTTCCAACACACCTGTTGCTGATACAATACCTTCGTATTCAATTCGTGTTGGTCGTGGCTGTGGATGAGGACGTTGCTTTTGCTGCTGTTGGGGATGTTGGGGCTGCTGTTGCTGATTTTGTTGCACTGGACCCTGAGAATCCTTTTGAACAGCTTGCTGTCCTGCTGGGTTATTCTGAACAATTGGCTGAAGAGTTGGTTTTGGCACAGACTCTTCCTGGCTTGGTTTGGCAGTGGCAGTTGAGTCAAAATTTTGAACTGGTTGACTTTTAGTCTTTGGAGCTCTTCTTTTTGTAGCATTAGCTGTAGAATCAGCTTTTTGCTGTGCTTGTTGCTGAGATTGCTGCTGTGGATTTGGCTTAGCTTCTGACTCAGTTTTAGAAGAGCTTTGTTGTTGTTGATTATTATTTTGTTT
>JAAZCF010000185.1 GCA_012513425.1 Bacteroidales bacterium | reverse complement strand
TTGAAAAAGAAAAACAGTTTGAAGTCGGGATTATAGGTGGATTTGTGAAAATAAAAGACAATCACATTGAAGCGTGCGTCGAGGTTGAAAAAAATGATAAATAGCAGGCACTCATATTATTTACATTTGTTCTTGGCATTAATTCTGATGTCATCCGTTCCTCAAATTGCTTCAGCGGAGGAACAGTCTCCCAAGGAAATTGTTCTAGGGCATCTTGCAGATTCATACGAATGGCACATGACTAACATAGGTGAGAAACCGGTTACCATTTATCTTCCTGTCATTATCAAGACTACAGAGGGATGGAAATGCTTCTCTTCAAGAAATATATTACCGGCAGGGAAAAAGTACGGTTCTCTGCAGATAGCAGCGGAAGGAGATTATAAAGATAAAGTGGTCGAGATACTTCCTGATGGTAATGTCAAGCGTCCATTTGATATTTCAATTACTAAAACAGCGCTTGGGATAATGATCAACAGTGCAGTCGTGCTGCTTCTTGTAATGTGCGCAGCACGCTGGTACAGAAAACGTAAAGAGATTGATTATGCTCCAAAAGGATTGGCCGGACTCCTTGAGATGGCTGTCAATTCATTGATGGATAGTGTAATAAAACCATGTGTGGGGAGTAACTATTTAAAGTTTGCCCCATATCTTCTAACGGTTTTCTTCTTTATTTTCATCAATAATGTGATGGGGTTGATACCATTCTTCCCGGGAGGCGCAAATGTTACCGGCAATATAGCAGTTACATTCCTTCTTGCTGTCGCTACATTTTGCATGGTCAATATATTTGGTACAAAACATTATTGGAAAGATATTTTTTGGCCGGATGTACCGGTCCCATTGAAAGCAATCCCTTTGATGCCGCTTATTGAATTTGTCGGACTTTTTACAAAACCTTTTGCATTGATGATCCGTCTCTTTGCCAATATTACTGCCGGTCATGCAATCGTACTCAGTTTGACTTGTGTGGTATTTGTTACTGCCAATATGGGAGTTGCCATCAATTCAACAATGTCTGCGGTTTCAGTGTTATTTACAATTTTTATGGATTTTCTTGAGCTTTTGGTCGCATTTATTCAGGCGTATGTCTTTACAATGCTTTCCGCTGTATTTATCGGCCTGGCCCAGACGGATCCGGAACCATCAAATAAATGATTATATATTAATTAAATAAATGTTAAACTAAAAAATTAAAATTATGTTACTATTAGCAAGTCAAGTAGCTTTGGGAACAATGGCAGCAACTTTAAGCGCAGCTATTGCAGTTATAGGCGCAGCTTTCGGTATCAGCAAGATCGGAGCATCAGCCATGGAATCAATTGGAAGACAACCTGAAGCAGCAGGTAATATCAGAACGAGTATGATCATTGTAGCCGCTCTTATTGAGGGCGTTGCACTTTTCGCTGTCGTTGTCTGCTTCATGGCCCTTTAACACAACTAATCAGGACAAGTTATGGGACTCTTAAAACCTGAGTCGGGCATCTTGTTCTGGATGACCATTTCGTTTGTTATAGTTTTCTTTATTTTGGCGAAGTATGCTTTTCCTGTAATAATCAAAGC
This sequence comes from Bacteroidales bacterium, assembly GCA_012513425.1. Taxonomy (GTDB): domain Bacteria; phylum Bacteroidota; class Bacteroidia; order Bacteroidales; family UBA932; genus Equibacterium. The sequence continues at coordinate 97 of JAAZCF010000185.1, read as the reverse complement.
GATTAACTCACGAAAGGAGTATATTGACTCTTCACTGGACGCTGCAAAACAAGCTGAAAAATCACTGGTCAATCTCAAAAGTGAGGGCGATGTTATT
>JAAZCF010000184.1 GCA_012513425.1 Bacteroidales bacterium | reverse complement strand
TTATTATCCCTATATCTTTTCTATACATTTTCTTCCTCCATTTAACATGCTATTCTATTTCTCCAAACTCTTCTTTATCATAATACGTGTTATAGGGGAACAGCTCTTCTGGTAAAATACCTTGGCTACCTTCTCTATATCCATAGTTTCCTGTATTTCCATAGAGCAAGGATATTAGACAAAGTTTTCCATACAAAGTATAGCCAAAGTATTCTCCTTTGTACTTGCCTACTCAAGGGTGAAGAGCGATATATGGGAACGAATGGATGTAGAGCCTGCCGGCACACCTTTCAATTCACTTGTGCAGCTGGAGTACGATCATGGTATTCCCCGCAATCCATTTATCAATGCAGGAGGAATTGTTGTGTGCGATATATTGGTGAGCGAGTTTGACAATCCCAAGACAGAACTTATTCAGTTTGTTCGTGAACTGACTGGCAACAACAATATCGATTACAATAAAAAAGTCTCCGACTCAGAGAAAGCTACAGGCTTCAGAAATTATGCACTGGTCAATCTGATGAAAGCATTTGGAAATATTCATAATGGTATAGACATCGTTATGGACCTCTACTTCAGTCTTTGTTCCATAGAAATGAATTGCAAAGAAGTATCAGATGCATTCCTGTTTCTTGCCAACAACGGTGTGGTGCCACACTCCGGCAGTATAATACTATCACCAAGCCGTACCAAACGCACCAATGCTCTGATGCAAACCTGCGGTTTTTATGACGAAGCGGGACAGTTTACTTTTAAGGTTGGACTGCCGGGCAAGAGTGGAGTAGGAGGGGGCATCGTAGCCATACTTCCCCTGCAGTATGCGATATCGGTCTGGAGCCCACGATTAAATAAGAAAGGTAATTCGTTCATGGGCATGTTATTCTTAGAAGAGTTCACCACAAAAACCAAGTTGTCCATTTTCTAATGTAACTCCTAAACTGACCATTAACTGCCTGAAGCCCTTAATATAACAAAAAACAACCGGCCATAATTGTCTTTTACTACGAAAAAGGCTATTTTTGTGGCCAAATTCAGAACATTTTATTCAAATGAAATTTAATTTAAAAGAACGCACTCCACAATTGATAGCCATCATCGGCGTTTTACTGTTGGTATTGGCTGTGGCAGTGTTTTACATAGCAAGTAAGAACAAGCAGATAGGAACCATGCAGCAGCAGTTCTCAATCGACAAGCAAGAGCTTGAAGACGAGTATGAAGCAATCTCTATGCAGTACGAAGGATTTAAATTTAGCGTACAAAATGATTCACTTTTGTATAAACTTGAGAACGAACAGGCTAAAGTTCAACGCTTGCAGGAGCAACTTAAAATGACTGATGCTGCCAACAAAGCAGAAATCAGCCGTCTGAAAAATGAACTGGCTACATTGAGAAGGATATTAAAATCATATGTTCAGCAAATCGACTCACTGCACAGACTCAATACAGAGCTTCAGGAGAAGAACGTTCAAATTACCGAACAGTATCAGCGCACCAGTCGAACTCTCACACAGGTTTCGCAAGAAAAACAACAACTCACCGAAAAAGTAACCCTTGCCTCAAAGCTTGATGCAACCGGTATAGCCGTTAGTGCAGTCAATGCCCGTGGCAAAGAACAAAAACGTTTGAGCAGAAGCACACAGTTTGTTGTTTCATTCCTGATAACCAAAAACATTACAGCCGAACCCGGTGAGCGCACCATCTTTGTGCGAATTATGGCACCCGATGGCAGTATTCTTACAAAAGATCCAGGCAGCACTTTCAAATATGAAAACGGAAACCTGCAATACTCAATGAGACGAATTGTAGAATATGGCGGCGAAGAAATTCCCGTAACCATGTACTGGGATATAGAGGAATTCTTAATGGCAGGCACCTACAAGGCAGATATCTTTGCAGACGGCAATCTGATTGGTTCACGTAGCTTCACAATGCAGGAATAAACAAGCCAAAACATATACATACAACGAAAATGGACTCCACAAACGGGAGTCCCTTTTCGTTATTATTAATAAGATCTAAGCTACTAAAACGACCACTCTTCAGACGTCTTTGCCTGATTAGCAGTTGGAATAGATGTGCTTGTTTTAATATTGGATACCGTTTTGTTTTGTACTCCGGCTCCCTTGTAATACTGCATAGCATTAGGCAGTGCTGCCTGAATCTTTTCAATTCGTTTTTGATCCGACGGGTGAGTGCTCAACAGCTCTGAAGTGCTTCCGCCCGAAGATTGCGCCATCCTTTGCCAGAATGGAATTGCCACTTCAGGATTGTACCCCGCAAGAGCCATGATAATCAAACCAATTTCGTCAGCCTCCAACTCCTGCTTGCGTGCGTATGGCAACATAACCCCAAGCTGAGCACCAATACCGAACACCTGCTGTCCAAGCTGCGCGCCTGCCGAGCTGCCCATCAATCCTCCTGCTATTGCACCACCATATTGCACAGCCATCTGCTGACTGATTCTTTCTGCCGAGTGTTGTGCAATTACGTGAGCCACCTCATGCCCCAGCACTACTGCCAAAGCCTCCTCGGTTTGAGTAACAGCCAATAATCCTTCCAGAACAACAATTTTGCCTCCCGGCATTGCAAAAGCATTCACGCTATTCTCCTTCACCAGATTAAACTCCCATTGATAGTCTTTCAATTCCGATTCATAGCCGTTGCTGCGATAAAAAGTCTCAACTGCGGCGGCAATTCTGGTGCCAACTCTATTCACCATTTCAGCATTTGCCGTTCCCCTCTCCACCGGTGCACTTCTTATATATTCCTGATATTGCTGCAGGCTTAGAGCAAGAACCTGCTCGCCCGACACTAGGTTGAGCTGCCGTCTGCCGGTGAATGCTACTGTGCTGCAAGTCTGCATTGTTATCATAATCAAAAGTAACAACACAGGATACTTTGTCTTACTAAATAGTTCTCTTTTGTTCATAGTTATAAATAAGTTTTAGTGATGGTTATTTACTATTTGTATTTTATCTAAATGATTACAAACAAAGATAATCAAAGAAGCAAAAAGAAGTTTGTTTTTTAATATAAAAAAGTAGATTTGCTCCATTCCTCCACATTTGCCAAAAGCTGATTATTATAAAAATATGATTCAGTTAAGCGGAAATAGTTTAATTTTGCTCTCAAACTTGTAAGAGAATGAAAACAACAGCATTGATTACCGGAGCTTCAAGAGGAATAGGAGCAGAATTTGCAAAGATATTTGCAGAAAATGGCACCGACCTTGTACTGACTGCCAGAAGTGAACAAGATTTACTTGATCTGAAGCAAGAGATAGAAAGTAAATACTCAGTATCAGTCAAAACTATTGTACGTGATTTATCAAATTCTATAGAGGTGCAATCTCTGTTTGATGAGATAAAGACATCAGGTATTACAATAAACTACCTTATCAACAATGCCGGTTTTGGCGATTATGCTTATTTCGAAAATAGCAAATGGAAACGACACGAGTCGATGATAAACCTAAATGTCAATGCCCTCACTCATCTGTGCCACCTCTTTATTACAGAATGGGGAGATTAGGTGAAAGGAAAGATTCTAAATGTCTCTTCCACCGCATCGTTTCAGCCCGGACCGGGCATGTCGGTCTATTATGCCTCCAAGGCATTTGTGACCAGTTTTTCGCAAGCACTCCACTACGAGGTGAAAATGAAAGGAATCACAGTCACCGCACTTTGTCCCGGACCCACAGAGTCCAACTTTGCAACAGCAGCACGTGTTGACGCTTCCAATAAATTACTCAAAGACAGAAAGCTCCCCTCTTCACATAAAGTAGCCCGGTACGGGTATAAGTCAATGATGCAAGGAAAACCGTTGGTTATCGAAGGCACTGCAAATCGTTTTCTTGCATTCCTTGTTCGTTTCGTTCCCCGAAATTTAATGACTTTCATCTCGGCAAAAGTTTTGGAATGGAAATAACACCCATTTAAACATCATTTAAATAACGTTCAAACAACGTTTAAACACCATTCAATCAATGTTTGAAACAGAAGAAATATTTAAGCGCACAACGCTTCTGATGGGAGAGGATTATGTGACAGCAGCACAAAACAAGCGTGTTATAGTATTTGGTGTAGGCGGCGTAGGCAGCTGGTGTGCCGAAATGCTTGTCAGAAGCGGAATAGGGCATATCACCATTGTTGACTCCGACTGTGTTGCAGTCAGCAACATAAACCGTCAACTGATTGCCACCACCCACACCGTGGGACAAGTGAAAGTGGATGTACTCAAAAAACGTCTGCTCGAAATTAACCCCCGGGCAGAGGTCACAGCACTGCAACAAGTTTACAATCCCGAAACAGCCGCATCCTTTCAGTTGGAAACATACGATTATATAATCG
>JAAZCF010000183.1 GCA_012513425.1 Bacteroidales bacterium | reverse complement strand
TAGCCCTGAGCTTGATAGTCATCTTAATTCTATCAAGGAATTTCTGGGTATAAGCCGTCAAGATTTAGTGGAAGAAGCTTTGATGTTTTACACCAGATGGAAGATCTACGCTAGACACATCAATCGCAGTATTCTAGACAAAATATAGGTCTAACAGATACAAAAAAGCCCTTAATGATTAAGGGCTTTTTTACATTCAAAGCACAGCTAACTTGAAACTATTATGGTTTTAATTTGGTTCTAAATTAGTTGCTATTCTTCACTAAGTTTCTTCAAAGCAAATCTGATAATTCCATTATGCGTTTGTCCATACTTTTCGGCCAACTCGACGAAGTCGCTTAAACAAAAGCTCCCAACGATGGGAGCTTTTTTCATCTAAGCAGTCTCATTTAGTGACTGCGGATAAGCATAATCATAAGGTGATACATATCCCTTGGCTTCAATATCCACTAGGTATTGACTCCACCACTGCATCATTCGCTTGCGCTCATAGAGATACTCTGCAACATGAGTGTAAGCACCTACTACATCATTGCGCTCCTGATGGCTCATCTGCTTCTCAATCGCATCTCTTTGGAATAGACCACACTCACCTAAAGCTGAACGTGCCATGGCTCTAAAACCATGAAAGCAGACATCCTTCTGTGTGTCATACCCCATACGTCGTAAAGCAACATTAAAGGTGTTCTCACTCAAGAATACTGAACTGCTAAAAGGACTTGGAAAAACCAATTCAGAGTTTCCCCCTAGCCTCTTTACCTGATAAAGCAAAGCAATAGCTTGATCAGATAATGGAACAATATGCGGCTCTTTCATCTTAGACCCACGATCCGAATGCTTGATACCATTTACTTGGCTTCGCTTTGCAGGTAATACCCATTGCTGTTTGCTAAAATCAATTTCATCCCAACGAGCAAATCGGAGTTCAGATGAGCGAATGAAGATATGTAAGCCAAGTTCCATGCATAGTTTTGTCAACTCATCACCTGAATCAGCTCTAATGCGACGTATTAGCTCAGGTAATCTGTGAAGTGGTAATGCTGGTCGATGATTCTTAGGTGCTGAGAGATCAAGGCTCTCCATCTCTCGTGCATGGTTTACTTCAATCAAGCCATACTGCACTGCATAACTAAAGATGAGAATAAGGTCAGCTCGAATACGCTGAGCATTATCAGCACTCTTTTCATAGATATGGTTTAGTACTTTACGCAGATGCTTGGGACGAAGATCATCAATTGGATAATGACCTAACATTGGGAATAGATGATTTTCTAGTTTACGAATGCGCTTATACTTTGTATGTTCTTCTAATGGTTTGCGCTTGGCATATTGTTCAAGCCATTCTCTTGCAACAGATTCAAGAGAGTGCTTTACCTTATCGACCTTATAGTCTCCCCTCCCAAGAACTTCATCAACCTCTTTACCTAAAGCGATTGATCGTCTGTATTCAGCACCCTTATCTCTTGCTAGAGCTAATGGTATTTCAGGAAATGTACCAAGCTTGATCTTATGTGTTTTACCAAAATCATCTCGTAGTCGAAGCATCCAAGTTCTTGCACCCGAAGGACGTACTACAAGACAGAGTCCATCTCCATCAAAGAGACTATATTCTTTGTCACTTGGTTTAGCTCGCTCAACTTGTCTTGCTGTTAAAGGTTTTGTTATTTTAGCCATCTGATTTCACCGTGAAAAACAAGGGAAAATCAGGTACTCATTTAGGGACTTATTTGCCAGAATGACCACCTGAAATCAGGCTAATAAAGTCATTGAGTTTTGAACGAACAGTTAACACAGGTTATTGATTTTAGACAATAAAAAAAGGCTCTAAGTCTTAATGTGCTTAGAGCCTTTTTAGGTAACTGGTCCCGAGGGTCGGACTCGAACCGACACGTCATCTCTGACAGCGGATTTTGAGTCCGCCGCGTCTACCAATTTCACCACCTCGGGTAGGTGTTGATGGGTATAATAAACTTTTTTGACAGCTTGTCAACGCAAGTTTTT
>JAAZCF010000182.1 GCA_012513425.1 Bacteroidales bacterium | reverse complement strand
CACACTCTCCTGTTCACACAGTTGAATATTATCTGGACATCGTTGACCATGTAGTTGAATATGGTTGCGACGAAATTTGCTTGAAAGATATGGCAGGTATCGGACGCCCTGTGACTTTGGGCCGTTTGACAAAAGCAATAAAAACAAAATACCCTCACATCATAGTTCAATACCACGGACATTCAGGCCCTGGTTTTTCAGTGGCTTCTATGCTTGAAGTTGCTCGCGCAGGTGCTGATTATCTTGATGTTGCTATTGAGCCACTTGCATGGGGCAAGATTCATCCGGATGTTATCACTATTCAAGCTATGATGAAAGATGCCGGTTTCCTTGTAAAAGACATCAACATGGATGCTTATATGGAAGCCCGCAGTCTCACTCAAAAATTCATGGATGACTTCCTTGGCTACTTCATTGAACCAACAAACTTCCAAGGCAGTTCATTGCTTGTAGGTTGCGGCCTTCCAGGCGGAATGATGGGAAGTATGATGGCTGACCTCAAAGGTTTCCATAGTGCTATCAACTTGTCGTTGAAAAACCAAGGCAAACCAGAGCTCAGCCTTGACCAATTGGTTGTTAAATTGTTCCAAGAAGTTGAATACATTTGGCCAAAACTCGGTTATCCACCATTGGTAACTCCTTTCAGCCAATATGTCAAGAATACCGCTTTGATGAACTTGATGGATACTTTCAAAGGTAAACCAAGATGGTCATCAATCGATAAAGACTCAATGAATATGATTCTCGGCAAAACAGGTAAACTCCCTGGAACACTTGCTCCTGAACTTGTTCAACTCGTGAAAGATAAAGGCCTTGAATTCTACACAGGCAATCCTCAAGATGCCTTCCCTAATGAACTTCCAAAATTCATCAAGATGATGGAAGAAGAAGGTTGGGATCGCGGTCAAGATGACGAAGAACTTTTCGAATTTGCAATGCACGAGCGTCAATATCGCGACTACAAGAGCGGCGCAGCAGCTCAGCGTTTCGAAAAAGAACTAGAAGCAGCCAAAGAACAAGCTGGTGCACCTATCATCGTGAAACGTCCTGTAGTTGAAGTTCCTAAGACAGATGCAGGCAAATTCCAAGAAAATCATCCTGCTGCCAAACCAATACAATCAGTAAACGAAGGCCAGGTTGTCTGGGAATATGATGTTGTGGACAAATCAATGGCTCCTCGCATCGGTCAAGCAGTAAAAGAAGATGACGTCGTAGGCCATATTCAAACTCTTTATGGCCTTGAGGATGTTGTAGCTGCCTACAGCGGAAAATTATTGGCCGTGTACCCTGCACAAGGTGATCGTGTTGTGAAAAATGAGATTATTGCTTTCGTAGAGTAAAAGTTTATTCAATCTTCAAAAAAAGTGGTGGAATTGATTTCTGCCACTTTTTTTTATATATTTAATGCTTAAAACTTTCTTAAAAATATTCTATGAAAAAACTACTCTTATCATTATCCATGATGCTTTTCCTATCCGCATCACTATTTGCAAAAGTAGACCCGAACTTTTGGATTTATCTCGCTATCGGCCAATCTAATATGGAAGGCAATGCCCGCATTGAAGAGCAAGACCGACAAAATGTTGACCCAAGATTTAAAATGATGGCAGCAACAGACTTCCTGCAACGCAACGCAAAGAAGCCTGAAAAAGTGATGTGGAAATGGTACACTGCTGTTCCACCTCTCTGCCGCGTAAACACAGGCCTCACCCCTGCCGACTATTTTGGTCGAACATTGCTTGAAAACCTTCCAGAAGACCATAGTGTGGGTATTGTGATGGTGGCAATTGGAGGATGTAAGATTGAAGCCTTCATGAAAGACAGTGTGGCAGGCTATGCTGCCACTGCTCCTGTTTGGATGAAGAACGCCCTTGCCGCATACGATAATGATGCCTATGGAAGACTCATCGAATTGGCAAAAAAAGCCCAGAAAGACGGAGTCATCAAAGGAATACTCCTTCACCAAGGCGAGTCCAACATCAATGAGCAAGATTGGCCCGAAAAAGTAAAAAGTGTATATGAAAATATTCTAAAAGACTTGAATCTTTCAGCTGAAGATGTGCCTTTGATTGCAGGTGAGGTTGTCAATGCTGATCGTGGAGGTGTGAGTGCCGATATGAACCACATTATTGCAAAACTACCTCAGGCAATTCCAACCGCTCATGTTGTAGCCTCAACAGGGCTTACAAATGCAAGAGATAACCT
>JAAZCF010000181.1 GCA_012513425.1 Bacteroidales bacterium | reverse complement strand
AGGGAGGATATGTTTTATTCTGATGAAGGATTGATGGAATCAAAGATATTAGAGCATTTTGCGATTTTGGAGCAACCTCTTACCGAAGATATGACTCCTGAATACACTCAAGCTGCTCTCGTTTGGGCCTCTTTATCAAAAGATCCTCAAGCTTTTTGGAATGCTTACGAGAACTATGTGAATGTAACAAAGCCCAATAAGCTGCCAAAGTATATACAACAGGCTGCATACATGTTTGCCACTTTGTATAATCAGGAGTATTTGTCTGTTCTTCCTTATGATGAAGATACGATAAGTCGCTATCAATCTTTCGATACTTTTGTCCGCTCAAGCCGTGGTTCTGTTCTTGAGTTGCGCAATGAATGTAGCAAACATTTTACTGATACTTATTTCTATTATTTCTTTTTCGTAGAAAACAATATTTAAAATGAAGAGAATTTTGCTCACTCTGTTGATGTTGCAGTGCCTGATATCATGCAATAATATTCCAGAGAATTCACAAACACTTGGCAGAGTCCCTGCTATGACTCCTGATTGTGTAGGAATCACAGTGCCTTCAAATATTGCGCCTATTGGCTTCGCTTTTGATGAGCAAGGGAGCTCTTTTGTGACAGAGTTCTCATCGGGTTCTGTATCTGTTGTTTTAAAGGGAGATGAAGTTCTTCCTTCTGCAAAGCAGTGGACTAAGTTACTTGAGGCTTCTTCAGATATACAAGTTAAGTCCTATGTTCGTCAATCAGGAGAGTGGTTTGCATTTGAACCATTTTCTATGGAAGTGGCAGAGCCTGTTGATCCATATTTGGCTTATAGGCTTATCCCACCTTCTTTTGAAAATTATGAAGTTCAACAACTCATGATTAGAGATTTAACATCGTTTGATGAAAGAGAGTTCTATAATAACACTTATCTAAGAGATGGAAATCAAGTGCAATGCGTCAACTGCCATTATTTTAGAAATCAAGGCACTAGTGAGATGCAGATTCATGTGCGTCAATATCTTGGTGGAACGATGTTGCTTCGAAATGGAGAAGTAACAAAAATCAATTTAAAGAATGACTCTACTATCTCGAACGGAGTTTATACAGCATGGCATCCAACACATAACTATATAGTATATACGACAAACTCAACTTTACAAGATGTGCATAGCATTGATAATAATTTAATCGAGGTTCTTGATGATAACAGCCAGCTAATAATGTATGATTTGGATAAAGATTTGGTATCAATTGTAGAAGATTACGATTATGCTTTGGAATGCTATCCTTGCTGGTCACCTGATGGATGCAGACTATATTTTACGTCGGCATATATGTCTTATGAGGGCCCGGCAGAAGGGAGACATAAATTTGTCTATGAACATAGTGAAGATATTCACTATGATTTGTATTATAAAGATTTTGATCCTGAGACGGCCGAGTGGGGCAGTACTGTTAAGGTAATTGATGCTGCTTCCATAAACCAAAGTATCACTCTTCCAAGAGTGTCTCCGGATGGTCGCTATTTGATGTTTACAATGGGGCGTTATGGCGTATTTCATATTTGGCATCCTGAGTCTGATCTTTATCTGATGGACCTTTCTACAGGCGAATACAGGCCCTTAGATGAAATCAATAGTCAGAATGCAGAGAGTTACAATACATGGTCAAGCAATGGCTCTTGGGTCGTTTATTCCACTCGTAGAGAGGATTCCGGATTCACTCGCTTGTATCTGTCCCACCATAATGGTGATGGTAGTTTTGACAAGCCTTTTGCTTTGCCTATGCGCAACCCTCGCTGGTCAACATTTTATTTGAATTCCTTTAACATTCCGGAATTTTCTAAAGAGGATATCCCTTATACCTCAAGAGAACTATCAAAATTGGTTAAAGAGCTAGACATTCATTATCCTGCTGCTAAAACAGCCCAATAACTCGTTAACCTTTGACCTATAACAAAGAAGGCGACTTTATTAGTCGCCCCCTTCAACTTTATATTATTGGCAATGATTAACGTTTGCCAGCCATGCGTTTGTAATCATCCATAGACGCTACAACGAGGTTATCAAATTCTCTTTGACCTGTACCGGCAGGAATCAAGTGACCGCAGATTACATTCTCTTTCAAGCCCTCAAGTGGATCAACTTTGCCTCTGATGGCAGCATCGCCCAATACTTTGGTAGTCTCTTGGAAAGAAGCGGCAGACATGAAACTGCTGGTACGAAGGGCTGCTCTTGTAATACCTTGCAAAATCTGGTTGGATGTTGCAGGAACTGTATCACGAGCTTCCACTGATTTTAGATCTTGACGTTTCAAGATAGAGTTTTCATCGCGAAGATGACGTACAGTAACTATCTGTCCTGCGTGAAGGTTTTGAGAATCACCAGCATCAGTTACAACTTTCTTGTCAAAGATGTCGTCATTTTCCTTAAGGAATTCCCACTTGTCTACAAGTTGCTCAGGCAAGAAATGAGTGTCACCTGGATCAACGATTTGAACTTTGCGCATCATCTGACGAACGATAACTTCAAAGTGCTTGTCATTGATTTTTACACCTTGCATACGATAAACCTCTTGAATTTCATTGACAATGTACTCTTGTACTTTGATAGGACCGAGGATTGCCAGGATATCACCAGGAGAAACTGCACCATCAGATAGTGGCATACCGGCGCGAACATAGTCGTTCTCCTGAACCATTATCTGTTTTGATAGTTGAACCAAGTAATGT
>JAAZCF010000180.1 GCA_012513425.1 Bacteroidales bacterium | reverse complement strand
GGCAAAGTCATAAAGAGTCATCATAATGTGGGCGGTCTGCCAAAAGAGATGAATCTGAAGCTATGCGAGCCTTTGAAATGGCTGTTTAAAGATGAAGTTCGCAGAGTAGGTCGCTCAATGGGAATGCCTGAGCATCTGATTACCCGTCATCCATTCCCAGGCCCTGGTTTGGCAGTGAGAATTTTAGGGGCAATAACTCCGGAAAAAGTCAGAATTCTTCAAGAAGCTGATGACATCTTTATCCGCGGTTTGAGAGATTATAAAGTTCGTCTCAATGGCGAAGAAGCCCGTAGCGTGCTATCTGCAGGTGTCCCTGCTCAGATGACAGATGGTGAGATAGAGGTTAGTCTTTATGGTCAGATCTGGCAGGCAGGTGTTATTTTGATGTCTGACATCCACAGCGTCGGCGTGATGGGAGATGAGCGTACTTATGAAAATCCTGTTGCTCTGCGTGCAGTGACTTCAAGTGACGCTATGACTGCAGACTGGGCACATCTGCCATATGACTTCATGGCTGGCGTATCCAACGACATCATCAATAAAGTGAAAGGCGTCAACCTCGTTTGCTATGACATTTCGTCTAAACCACCAAGCACAATAGAGTGGGAGTAGAGCTATTCTACAGTCACGCTTTTGGCAAGGTTTCTTGGCTTGTCAACATCTAGGCCTCTTATGACAGAGGTGTAATATCCGAATAATTGGAGAGGAATCACCGCGAGTGATCCAATGAAATGCTCATCGATGTTAGGCATATAGATAGTAAAGTCTGCTATGTCTTCGATGTTGTAATGGCCTGCTGCTGCAATGGCAAAAAGATATGCGCCGCGGCTTTTACATTCCACCATGTTTGAGACAGTCTTCTCAAAGAGACGATTCTGAGTAAGAATACCTATCAGCAAGGTGCCATCTTCTATCAGAGAGATGGTTCCATGCTTCAGCTCTCCTGCAGCATATGCCTCAGAATGAACATAAGAGACCTCTTTCATCTTTAGGCTGCCTTCCAATGCTATGGCATAGTCAATGCCTCTGCCGATGAAAAAGGCATCATGAATAGTGGAAAATTTGCTGGCAAACCACTGAATTCGCTCTTTATCTTCCAGAATGCTGGCAACGGAAGAAGGCAGTAGCTCCAATTGTTGTAGGTAATACTGATATTTTGCAGAATCGATTTCTGAGCGGACGAATGCAAACTCTATGGATAATAAATAGCAAATGAGCATCTGCGCGCTGTAGGCTTTTGTGGTAGCGACTGCTATTTCAGGACCTGCTAAAGTGTAGAGGACATGGTCGGCTTCGCGAGAAATGGAGCTGCCCAGCACATTCAAAATTGCCAAAGTGCGAACACCTTTAGACTTTGCCTCTCGAAGGGCAGCAAGAGAATCTGCCGTCTCACCGCTTTGGCTGATAACTATGGCAAGAGTGTCTTTCTTGATGACCGGACAATGATATCGGAATTCACTTGCCAGATCGACCTGTACAGCTATTTTGGCCATATCTTCAATGACATATTTAGCAACCATACCTACATGCCATGCACTGCCGCAGGCCACAATTCTAATCTCAGATATGCCTTTTATAATGTCAGGAGTCAGTCCGCTTTTGGCAAGGTTGATGCTTCCATCTTTGACCAAGGAGTTGTATGTGTCTTTGAGGGCCTTGGGCTGTTCATGAATTTCTTTTATCATAAAGTGCTCATAACCACCTCTCTCGGCAGCATCAAGGTCCCAAGTTATATGCTCGGTGTCTTTGACAATTTCTTCCTCATCTATGTTGTAAAAATGAACATTACCGGCTTCCACGCAGGCCATCTCGCAATTTCCTATTTGATAGATATCCTGGGTGTATTTCAAAATAGCAGGCACATCTGAAGCGATGAAAGCTTCATCTTTGGTAACGCCTATAATCATCGGAGCGTCTTTTTTTGCAGTCCAGATTTGTTCCTGATGGTCTTTGAATAAGAAAGCCAATGAATATGAACCTCTTATCCTCATCATAGCTTTTGAAAGGGCTTTTGTGGGGCTTTTAAATTTGGAATAGTAAAAGTCTACCAACTTTACTGCAACTTCAGTGTCTGTCTGAGAGTAAAATTCGTAGCCATTTTTAACCAACTTTTCTTTTAGCTCAACATAGTTTTCAATTATGCCATTGTGGACTCCGACAACTAATGAATCTTCTGAGCTGCTGCCGGATATGTGCGGATGGGCATTGGCTTCGCTTGGCTCACCATGAGTAGCCCAGCGGGTGTGGCCTATGCCGATATGGCCTTTGAGAGTGCGGCCTCCATCTACTTTTTCATAGAGAATTTTCAGTCTGCCTTTGGCCTTGACTACTGTTGCAATGCCTTCATCATTTCTTACTGCCAACCCTGCTGAGTCATAGCCTCTGTATTCTAAACGTTCGAGCGCATCCAATAGAATTGGAGCAGCCTGCTTATCACCGATATAACCTACTATGCCACACATATTATTTTTGTATTTTTATTGGTAAAAAGGTAGAAAATAGGTTATGTTGATATTGTTTCAAAGTGTGACTT
>JAAZCF010000179.1 GCA_012513425.1 Bacteroidales bacterium | reverse complement strand
TCAGAGTGCAGATTATGGGTGCTCCAACTCACGAAGTGGAAAACTTGATTTTTACTGAAGAAGTGGAAACCCCAGACTTTGAAGTAGTCGAAAACGAAACGACTATCTCTGTTATCACAGCCAAAATGAAAGCTGTCTTTGACAAAGACTCTGAGACACTTGCATTTTATGATGCAAATGGTAAAGAACTTTTCCGCGAAAAGCCAAATACTAAAGTTCTAGAAATGTCTGAAATTATGGGTGATCCAACCTATATCACAGCTCAATCTTTCATTATGCAGCCTGGTGACCATCAATATGGCACTGGACAGTTTCAGGATGGCTACGTAGATATCTTTGGATTATCTCGTCGTCTTACCCAGAACAATAGCCAGATTGTGAGCCCGGTAATCATCTCCAGCAATGGATATGGTATCTTGTGGCACAACTATGGCCGTACAGATTTCAACCCCGGAGAAACAGTCGTTCCTATTTTCAAGAAAGAAGGAAAACAAAATGCTCCAGTGGCTGTAGCCGGCAGAAGGCCAATGGCTCCAAGAAATGAATATGAGGGTGAATTTTCAGTGCCAGAGGCAGGCGATTATTCACTTATGGTATGTGTAGGAAAAGAAGGTGCTCGTGGAGGCCACCAAGTGGCTGTTGATGATCAAATCATTATAAATGACGACAACTCATGGATTCCTACAGTATCATGCATCACCAATTTGGCTCAAGGCTCTCACAAGATTCATGTTGTCGGGTCGGTTGAAGATTCCGTGGAACTCTTTTTAAGAAAGGTTGATAACACCACTACTTTCAGTTCTCCTGTATCTCAGAATTTCGACTACACAGTATTTGCAGGTTCTGCCGATGAGGTGATTGCTTCATATAGAAAGCTCACCGGTGAGGTTCCTTATATGCATGACTGGGCATTCGGATTTATTCAGTGCCGTGAAAGATATGACACTCAGGCCGAGCTTCTCGAAGCAGCACATGGCTTCAAGGATAGAAATATCCCAATGGACATGATTGTTCAGGACTGGCAATATTGGGGTGAAACTGGCTGGAACTCAATGGAATTTGACAAAACAAAATATCCTGACGCTAAAGCCATGATTGATGATGTTCACGATCTAGGTTACAAGATAATGATTTCTGTGTGGTCAAGAGTCGCTACCGTAGGCAGCCGAACATTGAACGAACGCAACAAGAATATTGGCACAACTCTAGGTAATAACCTCGCGGCGAAAGGCTATTTCATCCCTGGCACTGAGTGGATTGATTATTTCAATCCGGAGGCTGCCGAGTACTATTGGAACAGCTTTAGAGATAGTCTGGTAGTTCTAGGTTTTGATGGTTGGTGGTTTGATGCTACTGAGCCTGACAACGATTATGAACTTCTTGACAGAAGAGTTGCCAACAATACCATTCCTGGTGCTGTCTACAGAAATGTATATCCACTCATGGCAAACCGTATCATGTATGAAGGTTTCAAGACATATTATGAGCCAGACAACATGCCTTATGTTCTCACAAGAAGTGCATTTGCCGGCAGCCAGCGTTATGGTATTGTTACATGGTCTGGAGATATTTCAGGCACTTGGGATACTTTCCGCCGCCAGATTGCAGGCGGATTAGGTCAGAGTGCAACAGGTATTCCTTGGTGGACTTATGATGCAGGCGGATTCCAACGCGTTCCGGATCAATACACTAATGAGGATTATCAGGAAGTTATGCTTCGAATGATTCAAACTTCTGTATTCCTTCCATTTATGAGAGTTCACGGCTCCGGCAGTAAAACAGAGCCTTGGAATTACACTGAGGAAACAAATCGTATTTATGTTGATCAAATCAAGCTTCGTTACAAACTTCAGCCATATATCGTTAGTGTGGCCAAGAAAGTAACAGAAGAAGGATACACTATGATGCGTCCACTCGTGTTTGACTTTGCCAATGACGAGGAAGCTCTCAAGCAGACTGCAGAATACATGTTTGGTCCTGATTATTTGGTTTGTCCTGTTATGGAGCCAAAGGTTGAGACTTGGAAAGTGTATCTTCCAAAGAATGCTGCTGGATGGGAAGATTTCTTCAATGGCACACACTACGATGGTGGCCAATATGTAGATGTTCCTGTCACCCTTGAAGCCATTCCGGTATTTAAGAAGCTATAAACAAGAAAGTGACTATATAAAAACTAACCCCGAAAGTTCTTATTTGACTTTCGGGGTTTATTTTGTATGGTCAAAATTAGATTAATGCTTCACCGGTCATATCAGCCGGTTTGTCAACTCCCATGAGTTTGAGCATTGTAGGAGCAATGTCGGCAAGGCGACCATCTCGAACGCTCTTAATGTCATCATCTACAACAATAACTTGAACTGGATTGAGCGAGTGAGCCGTGTTAGGGCTGCCGTCAGGATTGACTGCATAGTCTGCATTGCCGTGGTCGGCAGTGATTAGTACACTATAGCCGGCTTGACGAGCAGCAGTCACAACATCGTTCACACAACCATCAATGGTTTCAACTGCCTTGCATATGGCCTCATATACTCCTGTGTGGCCAACCATATCGCCGTTTGCAAAGTTCAAAATAACCATATCATGCTTTCCGGTTTTCAAGTCTTCAATTAAAGCATCTCTAACGAGAAGAGCACTCATTTCGGGTTGTAGGTCATAAGTGGCAACCTTTGGAGAATTGATGAGAATGCGATCTTCATTTTCAAAAGTGGCTTCACGACCACCATTGAAGAAGAAAGTAACATGGGCATATTTTTCAGTTTCTGCGATGCGGAGCTGTGTACGTCCGGCTTTTGAAACGACTTCACCAATAGTATTTTGTACATTTTCTTTGTCAAAAAGAATATGTAAGCCTTTGAACTTGTCATCATAAGGAGTTAAGCAGCAATAATACAAAGGTATAGTATGCATATTGAACTCTGGTATGTCTTGCTGTGTAAGCGCAGAAGTTATCTCTCTTGCGCGGTCATTTCTGAAGTTGTAGGAAATGACAGCATCACCTTCGCTGAGGGTTCCAACAGCTGCGCCTTCGCCATCTACTATACAAATAGGTTTGATGAATTCATCGGTTACTCCTTCGTCATAAGAAGCCTTGATGGCATCCGTTGCAGAAGTTGCTTTTGAGCCAACACCGCTGACGATCAAGTCATAACCGTCCTTGACTCTTTCCCAACGTTTGTCACGATCCATGGTGTAATAACGTCCAACGACTGAAGCTACTTTACCGGTGGTGGCAGCCATCTTCTCCTCAAGCTCTTTTACAAAGCCAAGTCCACTGCGAGGGTCGCAGTCTCTACCATCCATGAAGCAATGAACATAAACTTTCTCAAGACCTTGCTGTGCGGCAACAGCCAGAAATTCATAAAGATGATTGAGAGAGCTGTGAACGCCACCATGAGAGCACAAGCCCATAAAATGAAGGGCTTTGCCCGATGTTTTTACATAATTATAAGCGGCAGCAATCTCTTTGTTGTCAAGAAGAGTATGAAATGCACAAGCTCGATTGATTTTTACTAAATCTTGATATACAACTCGACCGCCACCAATATTTAGGTGACCAACCTCTGAATTACCCATTTGACCATCAGGAAGTCCAACATCTTCACCGCAGGCTTTAAGATGAGAAAATGGATATTTGGCTCTGAGCGCGTCAATGTGAGGAGCACCTTGGGTATAGATGGCATTGCTATGGTCTTTAAGACCTTCGCCCCAACCATCAAGAATCATTAATAATACCTTTTTATTCATATTTTTAACTAAATTTGCATATAACATTGGACCGCAAATATACTTAAATTATGGCTAAAAGAATTAAAGAAAAAAAAGAGACAAAAGGCAGAAAAGATAATGGTCCTCGTATGAGCACCAAAGGCCGTCGTAGTAAAAGCCACGAAGAAGTGGTAGGAATAGTAAGTTTGGCTCGTGATGGTTTTGGCTTTGTAGTTGTTGAAGGAGTCGAAAATGATGTGTTTGTTTCTCAGCCAAAGCTTAGAGGTGCGCTCAATGGAGATAAAGTCAAAGCTGTCATTACGCGTCGCAAGGCTGATGGTCAGCGCAGAGAAGGTGAAGTAATAGCAATTTTACAACGTAGCAAAAATCCGCACATTGGAGTGCTTTCGATAAGAGGCAACAATGCGTGGGTAATTATTGAAAGTAGTCGCATGCCTTACGATGTTAAAGTACCACTTGATAATGAAAACAGCCTTCCAAAAATTGGAGGAATTAAGGCTGAAAACGGCATGAAGGTGGCTGTTTTGGTAACTGATTGGCCAAGAAAAAGCATGGAACCTATTGGCAAAATAGTTGATGTGTTGGGTGTAGCAGGTAAAAATGACACGGAAATGCACGCCATTTTGGCTGAATATTGTCTACCATATCGCTTTGAACTAGAAGTTTCTCAAGCTGCAGATAAAATATCTGATAAAATCACAAAGGCTGAAATTGCAAAAAGAAAGGATTATCGCAAGATAACCACATTAACAATCGACCCTTCAGATGCAAAAGACTTTGACGATGCTATTTCATTTGTAAAGCTTGACAATGGCCATTATGAAGTTGGTGTTCACATAGCAGATGTAACTTACTATGTAAGGCCTGGGGATGTCATTGACAAAGAGGCTTTTAATCGTGCTACTTCTGTATATTTGGTAGATAGGACTATCCCTATGCTTCCTGAAAATTTGTCCAACAAGCTATGCTCTTTGCGTCCCGGCGAAGAAAAGCTTTGCTATGCAGCAATTTTTGAGTTGGATGATCAGGCCAAAGTGTTGAATGAGTGGTATGGCAGAACAGTGATATGTTCTGACCAAAGATTTGACTATGAACAAGCACAACAAATCATCGAGACAGGGCAAGGTCCGCTTGCAGAAGAAATCACAAAGTTGAATGAATTGGCAACCGCTCTTCGCAAAAAGCGTTTTGACAAAGGTGCCGTCAATTTTGAAAGACCTGAAATGAAGGTTAGAGTGGACGAAGAAGGGAAGCCTTTGGATGTATATCAAAAGATTTCAAAAGAGAGCAATTGGCTCATTGAAGAGTTTATGCTACTAGCCAACAGAGGTGTTGCTGAGTTTGTAACGAAGAAAATGAAGCTTAAAAACCCAACCTTTGTTTATCGTATCCATGATAACCCAAATCAAGAAAAGTTGGGTTCGCTGAGAAGCTTTGCTAAGACTTTCGGCCACGAAATGGGTCCGACAGAATCAACACGCCAAATATCCAAGAGTTTGAATGTGTTGCTCAGTGCAGTGAAAGGCAAGCCCGAGGAAAATGCTTTACAAATGTTAGCTCTGCGCTCTATGGCCAGGGCTTGCTATAGCACAGAAAAT
>JAAZCF010000178.1 GCA_012513425.1 Bacteroidales bacterium | reverse complement strand
TATCCCAATTGCGGGCTTTGAGCTCTTCTCGATTAGTGGGGAAAAATGCCATTTTGCACAAAAAAGGGCGCTAAAGCAGCGCCCGTTAAAATCAATAAGATCAGATTGAGCTTCGAATGATATTGATGGCTTGAACGCCTTTGTCTGTTTCCATCAAATCGAAGCTTACTTCTTCATCTTGTTCTAAAACTTTAAGTTCGCGGGGTGAATTTGTCACAATGGATTTCCAATGAACAAAATATTCTTTGTTGTCGTCAGTTATAATAAAACCATATCCTTTGTTTTTATTAAACCATTTAACTTTTCCTTTCATTTAAACCTCTGTATTTCTTTCTTATTGTCAATAATATATACGGGTCTAATGCGTCAACCAAAAAGTTTCTTCTGCGCGATCAATATTTGAACGGATTGCTTTGAGCGCTACGCTTTGTGCCGAACGATTTTTTCGGAAGATGAGCGGATTCTGTGCTTGCTTACTTCGTTTCACAGTCCCTTGTTCATTAATTCGAGCTTAAAGAACATTGAGGAACTAAGCAATGAGTAGATGCAGCTTCGCCCCGTGGCTTCCACATTTCGTTTTGCCTTAATATTTCACTGGTGCTTCACAACTATACACTTATAAAAGAACTATAGGTTTTAATCCTGAGATCAAAATCCTCTATTATATATAGGGGCCCAAAACACAAAAAAAAGCCCAAAATGAGCAACTAATTTTTGGACGCTTTACGTAAGTGATTGATTTGTGAAGCCTGAAATAATTTTGAAATAAATATTAAGCATAACAAGTTATGTAAACCTGATTAGATTTGAGTTACTTAGTGCTTGGTTGATTGGTTAATTGGTTCTTAGTTGATTTGTTATTTGGTTCTTAGTTGATTGGTTGATTGGTTGTTTGGTTCTTAGTTGATGGTTGATTGGGAATATTATAGAACACGGATGGACCGTATCGCTGGCTTCAGAGGCTGTGCAAAAAAGGCAAGATATTGCAAACAAAAGACTTGACAGTATTTAAGAGTGCAATAACATGACACATAAATAAATAGAGAGGTTTATTGTCATGGCGGTAGATTCCTGTGGCAGAGATCAACTACTAGTAACGTCCTTAGATCAAGAGATTAGTAATGATAATCCTGTGAGGATATTGGATGGAGTGATCGACTACCTTTTCAAAGAATACAACTTAGATGCTTACAGTAGCCACACAGGCAAAGGGCGTCCAGCTTTTCCTGCAATAGATATGGTTAAGCTATTGATTTATGGATATATAAATGGAATTACTTCCTGCAGAGAATTGGCGAAAGCATGTGAATCCAATCGTGAGGTTCAGTGGTTGATACGAGATAAAAGACCGAAGTATAAAACTGTTTCAAACTTTAGAAGCAACAACGCGGGGTTGATTATTCTTGTGTTTGAGTCAATGGTCCAAACGCTGATGGATGAGCAGGTTATAAGCAACAAAGCTTGGGTAATCGACGGGCATAAAGCTAAAGCAAATGCAAACCGCGATATGTTATCGGTTAAGTTCTTACAATACAAGCTGGAGACTCTACTGCAGGAAGAAAATGAATACATGGATATACTCAAAAAGTCCGCAAACAAAAGAAAGAATAAAAAGAATCGGAAAGATAACGATGACGATTCCGACTCGACTACGGGAAGCTCCAGCTCTGATCATGATAACGGCGAATCAATTCCAAATCAAGAAGAGATTTTCTCTTTAATAAAAAGCAACAATGATGAAATAGAAAAGATTGAACATCTCATAAAGATGGCTAAAGAGAAGAATGTTAAATATATATCACCAACAGACATAGATAGTATAATGTTGAAAGCCAGAAGGGGTAAGTGTGCAGGTCATAACATCCAAGCGATAGTAGATGCAGATAGCCATATGATCTTAAATATGCTTATTGAAAACAGTTCCAATGATAGAAATGCTCTGCATGGATCGATAACAAAAACTTGTGAGGTATATCAAGTCAAACCCAAGCAAATATTGGCAGATAGTGGCTATAGCAACTTTCGACAAATCAAGCAGCTATTCGAAGAGGTGACACCTGAGATATACATAGTTCCACAAAACAGCGGTCATGAAGGTGTCCGGGAGTTGTTCAAAGTTGAATCCAACCCTACCAGAGTGCATTGTCCCAAAGGGAAAGAAATGACGAGAAGAGGGATAAGTCGTAGCAAGGGCGTAGAGTATGAGCTCTTCTATATCAAAGATTGTGGCTCATGCGATATGAAAAAGACATGCCTCAAAAGCGGCAATAGCAAACATATCAGAATATCGGACAATCATGAATTTACCAGATTCTACCGCGAGTTCATGAATAAACCTGAATCAAGAGCGATCTTTCAAAGAAGAAAAACAGTTATTGAGCATGTATTTGGAACAATAGCACACATGAGTAAATACAATGGCTTTAGCCTTCGCGGGAGAGACAATGTGTCTCTTGAGGCAATCTTATATGCTATGGCATATAACTTTAAGCGATTATTCACAATGATATAAAAAGGCACTTTCCCTGGGAATATAGGGAAATTGTCTTTATTTTTGGCCAATTTTCTTTTTTCATTTTTATTTGACCATTTTTGGGCTGTTTTTAAGCCTCTTAAGGCAAGATTTTGGCAAAATAACCATGAAATGACTAACTCGCTGATTCCGTTGACTAGTTAAATGGTTTTCAT
>JAAZCF010000177.1 GCA_012513425.1 Bacteroidales bacterium | reverse complement strand
TTTATTCCAATCAGAATAAGCCTTTCTCATGGCTTTTGAAGAAGTGTCAACCCAAGTCTGATTACCGGTTTCTGCATCAAGCACATTAATCAAACCTATGTCCGGCAATTCTCTTTCCCTTTGGTCGTAAACATTTATTACAGAAAGGTCATGTCTGTTGGCAGCAATCTTAAGCGCATCTTCATAGCGAGGAAGACCTTGAGAATCAACATCCAGCATATCTGAAAGAAGAAAAGCGGTGCATTTTTTCTTTATTGCATTTGATAAAAATTGCAAGGCAGCTGTGATGTCTGTACCCTTTTCTTGGGGTTCAAACTCAATCATTTCTCTGATGATGCGGAGCAAATGGCTGCGTCCTTTTTTCGGAGGGATGAACTTTTCAACCTTGCTGCTGAAAAACAAAGCACCGACTTTATCGTTGTTGATCGTGGCTGAAAATGACAGCACTGCTGCAATCTCTGCTATCAGTTCGCTTTTCAGCTTACTTCTGGAGCCAAACAAGCGCGAACCGCTGACATCTATCAACAGCACTACTGTGAGTTCCCTCTCTTCTTCAAAGACTTTCACATAAGGTGAAGACAACCTGGCAGTGACATTCCAATCCATACTGCGGACATCGTCTCCATATTGGTACTCTCGCACCTCACTGAAAGCCATACCGCGACCTTTGAATGCGCTGTGGTACTCAGCTGCGAAAATCTGATGAGATAGAGATTTGGTTTTGATCTCAATCTTTCTAACTTTCTTAAGTAATTCAGTACTATCCATTACGGAACTTCAACTGCATTTAAAATATCTGTGATTATATGTTCTGTTGTAATGTTTTCAGCCTCTGCCTCGTAGGTCAACCCGATACGATGGCGGAGCACTTCGTATGACACTGCTCTGACATCTTCAGGAATGACATAACCTCTACGATGAATAAATGCATAGGCCTTGGCTGCCATTGACAGACTGATGCTGGCACGTGGTGAGCCGCCGTAAGATATCATGCCTGAAAGCTTACCAAGACCATATTCTTCAGGGGTCCTGGTGGCAAATACGATATCTACAATATATTTTTCTATCTTTTCATCCATATACACATCTCTAACCACTTCGCGGGCTCTGATGATGTCTTCTGGCTTAAGACAGGTTGTTGGCTTAGGGAATTTTCCGTTGTTGTTCATACGGATAATCAGCTTCTCTTCTTCTTTTTTAGGGTAGCTAACCACAACCTTGAGCATAAAACGGTCAACTTGGGCCTCTGGTAGCGGATATGTTCCTTCTTGCTCAATTGGGTTCTGAGTAGCCATTACCAAAAATGGTTGAGGGAGTTTGAAACTCTCGTCACCAATAGTCACTTGCCTTTCCTGCATTGCCTCCAATAATGCACTTTGCACTTTTGCAGGACTTCTGTTAATTTCATCTGCCAAAATAAAGTTGGCGAAAATAGGGCCTTTCTTTATCTGGAATTGCTCGGTTTTCTGGCTGTAGATAAGAGTACCTACAACATCTGCCGGAAGCAAGTCCGGAGTAAATTGAATACGGCTAAATTTGGCATCAACGATAGAAGCGAGTGTGTTGATAGCTAATGTTTTTGCCAAGCCTGGCACGCCTTCAAGCAAAATATGGCCATCGGCAAGCAAACCTATTAGCAAATTGTCAACAAGATGCTTCTGTCCAACAATAACTTTTGCCATTTCCATCTGGATAATATCGACAAAAGCACTCTCTTTTTGGATTCGATCATTAAGATCTTTGATATTTACACTATCCATATTGTAAAATGTTTGTATTTTTGTATGTCTAACTAACAAATTTACTATTTTTTTTCATTCAATGTCTGTCAAAATGCGCTTATTTATTTCATTGGCATATCATGGCGGAAATTACTCCGGATGGCAGAGACAAATCAATGCTCTCAGTGTGCAGCAACTGATTGAAGATGCGCTCTCGAAAGCCCTTGGGGAGCAAATATCAGTCACCGGCGCCGGCCGTACCGATGCTGGTGTCAGCGCAAGTTGTCTTTTTGCCCATTTCGACACAAACAATGAAATCAAAGAACCGAAGATGGTCTTATACAAAATAAATGCCATCTTACCTTCTGACATTATAGTTTGTCAATTATTCAAAGTGGCCGATAATGCCCATGCGCGCTTCGATGCTCTCAGTCGTAGTTATGTATATAAACTTCACACTGTAAAAGACCCTTTTGCTAATATGTCAGCATACTACAAATTTCAGTTGGATGTTGACAAAATGAATGAGGCTGCAGTCTATTTGCTGGGCGAAAAGGATTTTTCATCTTTAGAGAAGCTAGGTGGCGGCAACAACTCATCTATCTGCCATGTAACTGAGGCCCGATGGGAGCAGACGGCTCCTTGCCACTATGCCTTCCATATTACTGCAAATCGTTTTTTGAGGAACATGGTCAGAGCTGCTGTTGGCACAATTTTGGAGGTGGGAAGAGGGCGGCATAAGCC
>JAAZCF010000176.1 GCA_012513425.1 Bacteroidales bacterium | reverse complement strand
TTTTCGAGCCACACGTCAGCGTGCCATCAGGCAAAAGTCAAACGCAGAGCCGAGCCCTGAAAAGGTATGGGGCTTTATAGTATCCAAAACCCAAAATAGGAACATATTTAACACATTTACATAAAAATACCCCTCTCAAGCAATATAGAAAGGGGCATCGTACCCGGAGCCGGGGTCGAACCGGCACAGCCTTGCGGCCACTGGTGTTTGAGACCAGCGCGTCTACCGATTCCGCCATCCGGGCATTATGGGTAGCCCATTCCTTTGGAAATGGACTGCAAAAGTAGTAATATCTTTTGTATTTCAAAAGATTTGTGGCTATCGAATGCTGTAAGTTAAGTTTTTATTAGTCACAAAATCCAACAAAGCTGGCTCCGGACTTACATTGATAGTCTTAGAAAAATATTCAACAAACTTGTTCATTGACAGATCAAAGACATTAATATAGAGCCTTGACTTGCCTTTGCTCTTTTTGCAAACCTTCTTCAACCCTTCGTAAAAGGCAGCATTTACCTCTTCCAAAGGCATATTAATGACAAATTCCTTGACAAAACTATCTTTGACATTGGCCAAAAGATGAATCTCTTCAATTATCAATTCATAGTGAAGGGCAGCGTCATCTTTTTTGCCGCGAAAACGCTCTTTGCATCCAAGCTTTATTAGCAACATCTGACCTTCCTGAACATACTTCATGAAAGTCTCCACATCTTTTCCAAACAAAGCGAAATTGTGGACGCTGCTATAGTCTTCAATGTCAAACTTGATGTAAGGCCTATTGTTTTTAGTCATTAATTGAACAGACGATGTTACCAAACCGGCGATAGTAAAAGATTTGTCTAATACAGAGTCAGGTGGCAATATTTTACCTTTGCTCTTTGCCAAAGCTTCGCTATTCATACGAATCTGGGTGTCCTGCAATTCGCTTATCTTCAAGTTGGCAAAAGTGTCAATCTCAAACTTGAACTTGTCAAGAGGATGAGCACTGAGGTACATACCTACAGCATCTTTCTCTTTTTTAAGCATCTCTTTTTCATCAACCGGGGCAGAAAGAGGATAAGCAGGGCGCACAGGCTTCATTTCCTCTACATCTCCAAACAAATTAGCTCCTAGATTAATAGCGTCATTGTGATATTTGTTGGAATAGCGCACAAGCTCGTCAATGTAAACTTCACCCGGGAAGCCGTCAATAGGAGTAAAATATTGAGAACGAGTAATGTCGGGAAAGCTGTCAAAAGCACCAGCCAAAGCCATACACTCAAGTCCCTTTCTGTTAAGAACATTCGTAGGCACTCTTTCGATAAGGTCGAAAATGGAAGAAAAAGGCCCATCTTTCTCTCTAATGGAAATAATGGAGTCAATGGCGTTAGGACCAATGCCTTTTATACCTCCCAGGCCAAAACGGATGTCACCTTTTTTGTTGACAGTGAAGTTGGTGTAGCTTTCATTAATGTCAGGGCCAAGCACATTAATATTTGCCTTGCGGCAGTCATTCATCAACTTTGTAATCTCATCAATGTCGTTGAGGTTGCGACTCATATTGGCTGCCATAAATTCGGCACGATAGTGAGCCTTCAGATAGGCGGTCTGATAGCCAACCCATGCATAGCAGGTTGCGTGAGATTTGTTGAAGGCATAAGAAGCAAACTTTTCCCAATCGGCCCAAATCTTCTCCAAAATCTTTTCATCGTGGCCATTTGCTTTGCCACCCTCAATAAATTTTGGTTTGAGCTTATCCAACTTCTCTCGAATCTTCTTACCCATTGCCTTGCGAAGGTTATCACTCTCGCCACGGGTAAAACCAGCCAGCAGACGACTCAAAAGCATGACCTGCTCTTGATAAACTGTGATGCCGTAAGTGTCTTTTAGGTATTTCTCCATCACCGGTATATCGTACTCGATTGGCTTACGGCCCATTTTACGATCGATAAAGTCAGGGATATAATCCATAGGCCCCGGGCGGTAGAGAGCATTCATAGCTATGATGTCTTCAAGCTTTGTAGGCTTGAGCTCTCGCAGATATTTGCGCATGCCGTCGCTTTCAAACTGGAATACTGCAGTGGTGTCGCCGTTGCTGAACAGTTCGAAAGTGGCTTTGTCGTCAAGAGGTATGGCCTAAATATCAATGTCAATACCTTTGCTTTTCTTGATGTTTATTACGCATTCTTTTTGAATGGAAAGGGTGGAGAGTCCCAAAAAGTCCATCTTGAGCATGCCCACCTCTTCGATGAAAGAACCTTCATATTGGCTCACCAGCATATCTTCGCCACCATCCTTGTCTTTCACCACACTCATTGGGATAAAGTCTGTAAGGT
>JAAZCF010000175.1 GCA_012513425.1 Bacteroidales bacterium | reverse complement strand
TGTATTGGACAAAGCTTTGTGGGGCAGCCCAGCAAACAACATCAGCCGCATTGAAGCCCTGATATTGTTTGCCGGCTTTATTGCTTACATGGTTTATAGTTTAAAACATGGGCAGAAAGAACCACAGACTGCGGCGGCAGAGCCTCAAAAAGCTCAAGTTTCCTTAGCAAAAGCCATTTTCATGATAGTCTTCGGCCTGGCAGGTCTCATTTTCGGTGGTGATTTATTTGTGGACTCATGTTCAGCTATCGCAAAGAAAATGGGAGTTTCAGACTCTATTGTTGCCATTACTCTTATGGCCGGCGGCACTTCTCTTCCTGAGCTAGCCACCTGCATTATTGCTGCCCGAAAGAACAGCCACCAGTTAGCATTGGGCAACATCTTAGGCTCAAACATTTCTAATATTCTTTTGATTATCGGCCTCTCCGGCAGCATTGTACCTCTTTCTGTCAACAGTCAGAGTTTCTTCAGTCTGCTGATTATACCAGTTTCTATTCTACTTCTTTCTATCAGCGCTTACAGTTTCAAAAAGAAGTGTCTGGATCGATATGAAGGTGTTATTTTTATAATTCTCTATGTTGCCTTCATCATTACGGTTGTGAATATTTAATATTATACCTAACTTAGTTTGGTTTTTACTACACAAAACTTACTATGATGAAAAATATTATTAAATCTATTTCTGCTTGTTTGCTTATTTGCTTGCTGCTCGTCAGCTGTAATTCAGCAAAAAAAGAGACTGCTTCCCCATTTGACCCTGCCACAAGAGGTTCAAATGACTTTAAGATTGCAGTAGCCGGTTACTCATATCTGTTTTTTGATATTGAAACCACATTGAAATATCTCCAGAGCATTGATGTTCATTATCTCTCAATAAAAGACAAATGGCTTCCTTTGGATGCTTCTCAAGAAGAAATGGCGGTTTTCAAAGATTTGTGCAATCAATATGGCGTTACAGGATACACCCTCGGCCCTATTTACATGCGCGACTCTAGTCAGGTTGATCAAGCATTTGCTTATGCCCAGCGCTATGGAACCGACATGTTCATAGGTGTGCCAAACTACGATTTACTTGATTACACCAAAGAAAAAGTAGCACAGACAGGCATCAAAGTTGCCATTCACACTCACGGTCCCGATGGTATGGATTTTCCTGATATCCGCACAGTAGTTGAGAAGGTTGGTGATCCATCATGCGGCATTGGCTGCTGCATGGACCTTGGTCACACATTCCGCTCTGGTTATGATGTTGCTGCTGACATCAAGGAGTTCAAAGATTGGATTTATGACATCCACATCAAAGATGAAACAGCTCCTACTAAAGCAGGCCAGACTTGGGAATGCGGACGTGGCCAGATGGACTTGGTATCTATCATAAATGTTCTCAGAGAGATTGGCTACGACGATATGCTTTCTCTGGAGTTTGAGAAAAACCGCCGTGACCCACATGCCGGCATTGCCGAGTCAATCGGCTACTTGCGCGGCATTATGGACGCTACGAAATAATATCTGCATATGTTGTTTTCAGTCATCATTCCTGTATATAACCGCCCTGACGAGATTGCTGAATTGCTGGATAGCTTAGCCGTCCAGACAGACATGTCGTTTGAGGTTCTTGTCCTCGAAGATGACTCTCCCCACAAATGCGAAGATATCTGCCTATCCTACCAAGACAGGCTGGATATTAAATACTTTTTCAGACCAGGGCTTAGCCGCAGCGAGAGAAGAAACCTTGGAATGGACCAAGCCAAAGGTGATTATTATCTTTTGTTTGACTCCGATTGCATTATTCCTCCCGACTACATTGCCATAGTAAAGCAATGACTGCTGCAAGATTATGCTGATTGTTTCGGTGGCCCTGATAGTGCTGATAATAATTTTTCAGACCTGCAAAAGGCTATTAATTATTCTATGACCTCTATTATGACAACCGGAGGCATTCGTGGTGCCACAAAAAAGAAAGAATCATTTTCTCCAAGGTCTTTCAATATGGGCATTTCAAAAAAATGCTACACGGAAGTTGGCGGTTATAGAAATATGATTGGTGAAGACATTGACCTCAGCCTTCGCATCAAGGAAGCCGGGTTCAAAACCTTACTCTACCCCAATGCTTATGTTTATCACAAGCGAAGAGTTGACATTTGTAAGTTTTTCCATCAGGTCTATACCTTTGGAAAGGCTCGAATCCTTTTGAGCAAGCTTCACCCAGGTTCTTTAAAAATTGTCCATCTTTTGCCCATGGCCTTTGTTTTGGGCAATATTTTGCTCGAGCTGCTGGCTTTGATATTCTGGAATACACTCTGGCTAGCTCCTATTGGCTTATACATTTTAGGGGTTTTTGTTGAGTCATTATATAAAAACAAAAGCCTCTATATCGCTTTGTTATCAATTGTAGCAACATACACACAATTATTTGGCTATGGTTTGGGCTTTATTGATGAACTCCTCACCCACTCAGCTTCCAAATCTGCCCAAGAATTGTTATATCAACAGTAATAGTATAATTATGAAAACTGTAATCCTTGCCGGTGGCTTCGGCACTCGTATTTCCGAAGAATCAAAATTCAAGCCTAAACCAATGCTTGAAATTGGCGGTATGCCTATTCTATGGCATATTCTCAAAAACTACTCATATTACGGATTTAACGATTTCATTATTTGTGCCGGCTACAAACAACAAGTCATAAAAGAGTGGTTTTCAAACTATTATCTCAACACTTGCGATGTCACTTTTGATTTTTCTCAAGACAAGAAAGTGATTATTCACAACAAAAAGAGCGAGCCTTGGAAAGTAACGATTGTTGACACAGGCTTAAACACCATGACAGGAGGCCGTGTAAAAAGAATACAAGACTTCATCGGCGATGAGCCTTTCATGCTGACTTATGG
>JAAZCF010000174.1 GCA_012513425.1 Bacteroidales bacterium | reverse complement strand
GCCCCAAACGCAAAAAAAGTGCAGGCAATAAGAAGAACTGAAATACTGAATAATCTTTTCATATATAAGGGATATTATCTTTCCAAAGATAAATCAATTTTCGCATAATATTATTATATTTGACGACTATTGTACTAATAAAATACCTATGGAAAAACCTTATGTAGTTGGCATTGACATCGGAGGGCAGACTACCAAAATTGGTATTGTTGACCATCACGGAGCCATTTTATCTCAGACAGTTATATCTTCAACATATGGCCCTGACAGCGGAGATAAGTTTATGGATGCAGTTTGCTCTGCGGTCCAAAGTCTTTGTTCTGAAGTCGGTTTTAACAAAATTCAAGGCATCGGCATCGGCGCTCCAAATGGGAACTATTACACAGGGATGATTGAAAATTCTCCCAATCTGCCTTGGGCTAATGGGAAAAGAGTTTTTTTAAAACAATATATTGAAAACAAACTCACACTTCCTGTAACCGTTACCAATGATGCAGATGCAGCCGCTATTGGCGAGATGACCTATGGAGCGGCCCGCGGGATGAAAAATTTTATTCTTATTACTCTCGGCACAGGTGTAGGTAGTGGAATTGTTATTAATGGCAACATCGTATATGGTCACGATGGCTTTGCCGGTGAGCTTGGTCATGTGACTGTAGTAAAACATAATGGCAGAAGATGTGGATGTGGCAGAGAGGGCTGTCTGGAAACTTATGCTTCTGCAAATGGGGTCACCAAAACTGCCAGAGAATGGTTGTTTAGCGGCAAATATCCCAACAGCAAGTTGGCAGAGATAGAAGAAATTACTTCAAAAGATGTATATAATGCAGCACTTTCCGGTGATGAATTAGCCGTTGATGTCTTCAATTTCACTGGCCACATTCTTGGCGAGGCTTTTGCAAATTTCATCGCATTCAGCGCACCGGAAGCTATTGTGCTCTTTGGCGGGCTTGCTAGAGCAGGCGATTATTTAATGAAGCCTATCAAAGAAGCGATGAATGCCAACGTGTTACCAATTTGGAAAGACAAAGTTGCTTTAATCCCGTCTGCATTAAAAGAATCTGACGCTGCGATACTTGGAGCAAGTGCTTTAGCTTGGTAACCCACACTCACGATAATATGAAAAAACTTCTTATCTCACTCGCAATCATCTCGTTGGCCAGTTCTTGTGCCCATGATACATTCACAATTAAAGGAAAAGTCACTCTCAACGATGGCGTTTCTGAAAATTATATTGTGCTAAAAGATTATTTCACCGACGAAAAAGACAGTACTCTAGTGTCTCCTTCCGGAGATTTCACTTACAAAACAGAAGCAGATGTTCAGACCATCAAAGAAATCTTTCTCATGGAAGATAGTATCACTCAAGCAGATGCTTTATTAAAAGTCATTCCTGAAGCGGCCACAATTACAGTTAATCTTGATAATCCAAACGACATCCAAGGAGGCGTTCTCAACCAGGAATTGGCTACTTACACCGAACAATACAATGTCATTTACAATGAGTATGAAGAAGAGGCTTCAAAATATAGTTCAACTCTTTCCGGTACAGAGTTGAATGCTGCCGTTGAAAACGCAGCCGATATTGCCCAATCCAAGCTCAATATATTAATGGAAGACACTTACAATAATAACAAAACCAACGGCATAGGATTAATGGCTTTCAGCGAGTTAATTTACGAATACGAAACAATTGAAGACATTGACAAAGCTCTTGAAGGTGCCGGTGATTTTATAAAAAATAGCGATAAAGTTAGCAGCATAAAAGATGACCTCAAAGCTCAGCATAAGTCAGCAGAAGGTATGATGTTCTTGGATTTTAATGGCGAAAAGGCCGATGGCACTGCTTCTTCTCTTTCTGAATATGTTGGAAAAGGCAAATGGGTAGTGGTTGACTTTTGGGCAAGCTGGTGCAACCCATGCAAAAGAGAAATTCCGAATCTGATAGCAGTCAGCAACAAGTATGGCGGAAAAGACTTAATGGTTTTAGGTTTGCCTGTATGGGATAAAAGGCCAGATACAGACAAGACCATAAAAAAATTAGGCATTGAATATACCCAGTTGTATGTTGGTGATGACCGCAGTTCTACTGATATTTATGGCATTAACGGCATTCCGCACATCATATTGTTTGCTCCTGATGGAACGATCGCAAAAAGAGGACTTCGTGGCTATGGCATTGAGGAAGCCGTGAAAGCCGCTCTGAATAAATAAAATAACAAGCCTTTTTAGCTCAGTCGGTAGAGCAGCTCATTCGTAATGAGCAGGTCGCGGGTTCGAGTCCCGTGAAAGGCTCAACTCCCTTTAAATAAACATAACTAAAAGATGAAAAAACTATTAACTATCGCTTTGAGTTTTGCAGCCTTGATGCTATCTCAGAGTGTTAATGCTGAAGTGCGTCTTCCAAAGATGATAAGCGACGGTCTCATCCTTCAGCGCGACCAACCAGCCCGTATTTGGGGATTTGCAGATCCTCAAGAAACAGTAACAGTAAAGTTCAATGGCAATAGTTTCAGTGCAAAAGCTGACAACAACGGCGATTGGCTTGTAATACTTCCTGCTACTGCATGGGCCGGCAAAACTTACACATTGG
>JAAZCF010000173.1 GCA_012513425.1 Bacteroidales bacterium | reverse complement strand
GGTATTGGTAAGGGCGATGCTCAATAGAAATAACATCTACTCTCTCACCTGCACTGAATGTTTTTTCGAGAATACGGCCATTTTCCAAATTGCGGAGCTTTGTCTTTACGAAAGCAGGACCTTTTCCTGGTTTAACGTGTTGAAACCATACGATTGATACGGGTTTACCATTGAAGTCCATGCATAGACCGTTTTTAAAATCAGCAGTTGTTGCCATAAAATATCGTGATTATTAATTTTTTATTTTATCTTGCAAATATATATATAATTCTTCCAATTGCCAATGCGGAGTTGAAGTCGCACCGCAGATTCCGACACTTTCGCCATCTTTGAAGACGCTAAGGTTCAGCATTTCCAGATTTTCGACCCAATAGGTTTTGGGATTTTGGCTCTTGCATAGGTTGAATAGAACCTTGCCGTTGGAGCTCTCATGGCCACTGACGAAAAGTATCACATCATGGGTAGCAGCAAACTTGACAAGGGACTTGTGCCGGGCTGCCACCTGCTTGCAGATGGTGTCATAAGCTCTGAAACGCCCACTATCACCGTCCACATCAGCCTTGCCTGACTCACCAGCACCGCCATCCTTGCCAGTCTCGCCATCCCCGTCAGCCTCTCCCTTGGCTCGCTTGCTTCGGGCTTTGCACTCGGCAATCAGCATGGCATATTCCTCAGGGTCTTTTGTCGTTTGGGAAAAAAGAGCCACCGGATGACTGAAATCGATGCCATCCAACTCATCAGCGCTTTCCACCACCACAGCATTCCCACCTATCTGCCCCACAAGCCCGTTGACCTCAGCGTGACCTTTTTTGCCGAAAATCACAACGGTGCCGCCTTGCTGAGAAATCTCCTTATACACAGATGCAATCTGCTTCTGGAGCCTCAGCACAACAGGGCAGGTGCAGTCAATCAATCTGAGTTCATTCTTTTGAGCCAAAGCGTAGGTAGCAGGCGGCTCACCATGAGCCCTCACGAGCACTACTTCATTTTGCAAATCTGCCATTTGCTCGGCATCAATTATTTGAAGCCCCTTTTTCTGAAGCCTTTCAATTTCTTGTGAATTATGAACTATAGCGCCCAGAGAATAAAGCCCGTAGTGGCTGTCTAAATAGCTTTCGGCCCTCTTCACGGCCCTGACCACGCCATTACAGAAGCCACTGTCAGAGTCAATTTCTATATTGAGCTTCATTAGATTTCTATTGAAAATTGGCTACGCAGAATATCTGCCAGCCAGACCAGTTGGTCTTCCATTGTCATGTGAGTGTTATCGAGAAGTATCGAATTTTCAGCCCTGCGAAGAGGCGACACGGCTCGGTGGGCATCTATATTGTCGCGATCACTGATGTTGCGCATGACATCGTCAAACGAAACATTCTTGCCATTGGAAATAAGCTCTTTATATCGCCGTTGAGCCCTTACTTCGGCATCTGCTATCATAAAAATCTTCAATTGGGCATTTGGAAACACTTTTGTGCCAATGTCGCGCCCGTCCATGACTATACCTCCTTTTCTGCCATAACTCCTTAAAAGAGAATCCACAAAGTCTCTGATGAAACCTATTGCCGACACAGGACTTACAGCATTGGCAACATCCATAAGCCTGATGCGCTCTTCGATATTTTCTTCACCGAGATAAACGTCAGGCCTGAGAGAAATATTAAGAGTTGGTAGAACAGCCAGCAAAGCATATTCATCAACTCTGTTGCAATCGTCAATCAAACCGCTTCGCATAGCATAGAGCGTGATGGCTCTATATACAGCCCCTGAGTCAAGATGGAGGTAACCCAGCCGTTGAGCAATTTCTCTGGCAAAGCTGCTTTTTCCTGTGGAAGAATATCCATCTATGGCGATGATGATTCTTTGTGACATGGTGTATATTATAATCTTGTCCAACAAAAATACTGAAAAATATCTATCTTTGCCGATATCATTAGTAAAGAAATCAATAATATGAAGATTCTTGTGGTCGACGACGATCGTCCTATTCGAAATACACTTAAGGAAATACTTGTTTTTGAGGGACATACAATATCTTTAGCAGAAGATGGCAGGCAAGGTCTCAGCATGGCAACAAAAGAAAATTTTGACGCAATTTTTTGTGACATCAAGATGCCAAACATGGACGGCTTAGAGATGCTTACAGCTTTGTCACAAAACGATGTAGACACCCCGGTTATCATGATAAGCGGTCATGGAGATATCGACACTGCTGTGGACTGCATCAAGCGCGGAGCCTTTGACTTTATCCAAAAGCCACTTGATCTGAACCGTATCCTTATCACTTTGAAAAATGCGACAGACAAGTCAATTCTGGTGAAAGAATCCAAAATATTGAAGAAAAAAGTTGACTCAAAATACGAAATTATTGGCGAGAGCCCCGCTCTACAGCACATTCGTGACATCATTTCGCGAGTTGCAGCAACTGATGCCAGAGTCCTTATCACTGGCGCCAACGGCACAGGTAAAGAGTTAGTGGCCCACAATCTTCACAGCCAGAGTGATCGCTGCTCTGCTCCTTTCATTGAAGTCAACTGTGCAGCCATTCCGAGCGAGCTCATAGAGAGCGAGCTTTTCGGCCATGAAAAAGGTTCTTTTACGTCAGCAGTCAAGCAGCACAAAGGAAAGTTTGAACAAGCCGAAGGTGGCACACTTTTCCTTGATGAGATTGGCGACATGAGTCTTGCAGCTCAGGCAAAAGTGTTGAGAGTGTTGCAGGAAAATAAACTGATGAGGGTAGGAGGTGACAAAGACATCATCGTAGATGTACGAGTTATTGCCGCTACCAATAAAAACCTCACTGACGAGATTGCAAAAGGTAATTTTCGTGAAGACCTCTACCACCGCCTGAGTGTCATTATCATTCATGTGCCAACCTTAGCGGAAAGAGTAGACGACATTCCTATTTTAGTAGACCATTTTATAGAAAATATCTGTAGTGACAGCGGAAAAGCTCAGCTAAAAGTGGATCCTGAGGCCTATGAAGAGCTCAAGAAGCTCAAATGGACAGGCAACATCCGAGAGCTGAGAAATGTAGTAGAGAGACTCCTTATTCTGTGCACTGGCACAATCACCAAAGAGGATGTGAAATTATACGCAACCCCTTCATTTTAAAAATTAAAAAACATGAATCTTGTAGCAATAGTCGGCCGCCCCAATGGGGGCAAATCAACTCTTTTTAACCGCCTTGTGGGCATGCGTCAAGCCATAGTTGATGAAAATGCCGGCGTTACCCGCGATCGTCATTATGGTAAATGCGAATGGTGCGGCAACGAATTTTCAGTCGTAGACACAGGTGGCTTTACCACCAACAGTGACGACGTTTTTGAAAGCGAGATTCGCAAACAAGTGATGATTGCCATTGAAGAAAGCGACCTTGTGTTATTTATGGTTGAGGTTGCCACCGGTATCACAGACTTTGATTCTGAGATAGCAGACATCCTGCGTCGCAGCCGCAAGCCTGTAGTTTTGGCCGTCAACAAAGTTGACAGCGGCGACAAAATGTATGGCAGCTATGAGTTCCATGGCTTGGGCCTTGGCGAACCTTGGACAATTTCTGCAGCCACTGGCAGCGGCACCGGCGACCTTTTGGATGAGATTGTGGCTCGTCTGCCAAAAGACAGCGTCATAAACGAAGAAGAACACCATTTGCCACATATTGCCATTGTCGGCAAGCCAAATGTTGGAAAATCATCAATGACCAATGCCTTACTGGGAGAAGATCGCAATATTGTAACTCCTGTGGCAGGCACAACCCGCGACTCTATCAGCACTTATTACAATAAATTTGGTCATGAATTTATTTTGGTAGATACGGCCGGAGTTCGTAAAAAGGCAAAGGTGACCGAAGATTTGGAGTTTTATTCAGTGCTTCGCAGTATCCGCGCCATTGAAAACAGCGACGTCTGCATTCTTATGGTTGATGCCGAGAGTGGAGTAGAAGCCCAGGATATGGCAATATTCAACATCATCCAGCGCAACCGCAAAGGTTGTGTGATAGTTGTGAACAAATGGGACACAGTAGAAAAAAGTAATAATACCATGAAGGAATACACTGAGTTCATCAAGCGCCGTATTGCTCCTTTCAATGACATTCCTATTATTTTCACCTCTGTTATCAACAAACAACGCATACTTGATGTCCTAAATGCGGCAACTACTGTCTATAACAATTATTCACAGCGCATTCCTACATCAAAACTCAATGAAGTCATTCTTCCAGAGATAGAAAACTATCCACCTCCTGCATTGAAGGGTAAGTATATAAAGATTAAATATATAACTCAGTTGCCAACAGCCTCACCGTCAATTGCTTTCTTCTGTAATCTACCTCAATATGTGAGGGAGCCTTACAAACGTTTTTTAGAAAACAAGCTCCGAGAGCATTTCACTTTCACGGGTTGTCCTTTGCAAATATATTTGCGTCAGAAATAGATTGTAAAAGAAATGTACAATCTATGTCCAAAAAATGGACATAATAACAGCTGCTTTGAATTCTCAAGTAGCTGTTTTTTAATAAATTATGTAGCGTGGCGCGGACTTGGCAAGCCAGCAGTTATTATGACATTCAGAAATCTTTTATACTATCTGCGCAAATACAAAATTGCTGCATTTCTTAATCTGGCAGGAATGGCTGTAGCCCTTGCCGCCCTCATTATCATTGCAATCCAGTTGAAATATGAAGCCAGCTTCAACCATTGTCACGAAAATTACGAAAGAATAGTTCGCTATGACTTTGGTGCCCCTGGGGCAGGTTATTATGCTGTGCTTAGTTATGAGCATGTAAAGGTGGGAGCCAACCACCCATTGGTGGAAGAAGCCTGCGTGATGTATCCATATGATACTGAAGTGGATTTTCGTTCGGTAAAATACCCTGAAAGAGTTTTTCAGGAAATGAGTAACAATGTTTCCTACAATCTTCCAAAGGTGTTTACTTTCAATATGAAAGAAGG
This sequence comes from Bacteroidales bacterium, assembly GCA_012513425.1. Taxonomy (GTDB): domain Bacteria; phylum Bacteroidota; class Bacteroidia; order Bacteroidales; family UBA932; genus Equibacterium. The sequence goes on along the minus strand of JAAZCF010000173.1, from coordinate 2,275 downwards.
CAGCTCTGATTGCCTGAAAGAGCCAGGAAAACTGCTTATAAGCGAGACTCTCGCCAACAAGGCCTTTCCGGGAGAAAGTGCTTTAGGACAAATAGTCAGTTGTATTGGCGAGACCCTTCAGGTAGGCGGTGTATATTATGACTTTCCTGCAGGCAGCACCCTTCGCAACATAGTCTATCGTCGCCTTGATACTGAAACACTTAGTTCCGACTGGGGCAGTAGTAGCTACAACTGTTACTTGCTATTAAAAAAGGGAGTTGATCCAAAAAACTGCTTTATAGACTTGAAACCTTATGCCAAGAATTTTTGGTGGCAGTCAGCTCCTGTTAATAGCCAGGAAGAATTTATTGAGCGCATCAATGATTTTCAGAAATTTACTCCTCTTGATGAAGTCTATTACGACAATAAAACTTTGTTTGCCTATGGTACTACCAGCTCAAAAACAAACACTATGCTGTTGGTGTTCTTGGGCTTCATAGTATTAGTTGTGGCAACAATCAATATGAACAACTTCCATCTGTCGCTGGTGCCTCTAAGGGTGCACTGCATCAATACTTTGAAAGTGATGGGAGCTTCTGTCAAAAGCCTGCGCTACAAGCTTACCTTTGAGGCAATTCTTATCAATTTGTTGGCTATGGCTATGGCTATTGGACTAGTGATAGTTTTGAAAGGCACATCTCTCAACTCGTTGGTGGCTCCCGGGCTGAGCCTTACAGGACAGACCGACACTTTGCTGATAGTCTTGGCCTTTGCCGTGGTTGCGGCTATTGCTGCAGGCCTTTATCCGGCCATCAACATCACTTCATTCCAACCTGCAATGGCTCTCAAAGGCTCTTTCGGCTTGTCTCCAAAAGGTCGCAAGCTTCGCGTGGTGCTTCTATGCTTCCAAAATGCCGCCTCTATGGCATTGGTCACCCTGGCAACCTTCCTTATGTTACAAAATGCTTATATCTCGAAGGTTGACTATGGCTATGATAAGGAACAGCTGGTGGATGTGGTTATGAACTCCAAGATGCTTGATAATAAAGAAGCCTTCCGCCGCGCTCTTCTTGAAAATCCTGACATTGAAGAAGTTGCTTTTGGATTCAATAAGTATTCGGCAAGTGATGAATTTACAACTTCCGGCAAAAATTTGCCGGACATGACTACATTCCAGTTTATTAATTCACCATGTTCTATGACATTGCCTCAGACGCTTGGACTTGATTTGCTTGACGGCCGTTTCTTTATTGAAAGCGAAGAACATGGCCAGGGAGCATATGTAGTTACCGAGTCTTTTGCAAAGATGGTTGGGCTAAAAGTCGGAACCAATTTCTGGGACGGCATTGTTGTGGGCATTTGCTCTGATTTTTGCTACCACACCTTGCATAAGGAAACCACCAATTTTGCTTTTTACTTTCCTGGTGATGAATCATGGTTGGCTAATAGTAGCGATATTCCATGGCTTGAAATGGTAAAGAATTGCTATATCAGAACAGTTAAGGGCGCTGACATGGCAGCTGTGAAAGCATCTATCCAAAAGACTTTGAGTGATTTTGATCCATATTTTCCATTTAATATCATCACTCATGATGAAGTGATGGAGAATGCTTATATGCAAGAAAAAAAGCCCGGCACACTCATCACCATCTTTAGCATTTTGTCCATCATCATCTCTATTGTAGGCGTTGTGTCAATAGCAATTTTCGATAGTCAATATCGCCGTAGAGAAGTAGCAGTTCGCAAAGTATTCGGTTCAAAAACAGCTGACATTATCCGCTCGACTAACATCAAATACGCAAAAGTAATGGTAGTGGCTGCAGTTATCGCAGTGCCTGTGAGCTATATAATTGTCAACAACTGGATGGCTCGATTCACAATTCACGTTCCGATGCTATGGTGGGTATTCGCTCTGAGTGTGGTAGTTGTGTCCGGAATTACTCTTGCCACAATAACTCTGCAAAGCCTGAAAGCAGCCTCAGCAAATCCTGTGGAAAACCTTCGCGGGTAAATCTGAGCGGGTACTTCGGCAATTTTCACAAACAACACTTTCTTGCATTATTTAAAAAATATGCGGGGAGTGTTGTTTTAATTTTAGTATATTTACAACATATAATGCTTTTGCATAACGGTCTTTACTTAATTTTAACGATTAATAAACTTCCAAAATTTGTTGTTTACAGATTTTGAGAGGACTATGGAATTTTGCTATATCAGATGGAAACAACATGGTTTGTTCTTCAGATTACAAAGCGACATCAGAGTATAACTACTGAGATGGAGGCTATGGAAGCGG
>JAAZCF010000172.1 GCA_012513425.1 Bacteroidales bacterium | reverse complement strand
GCGGCACTATGCTTCTTGCTACCGTAACTGCTGCTAAAGAAGTAAAAGAAGGCACTGATTTTATGCCTTTGACTGTTGATTACAAAGAAAAATATTATTCAGCTGGCCGTTTCCCAGGTGGTTTTTTGAAAAGAGAAGGAAGGTCTTCAGACTATGAAATTTTGATTTCTCGTCTTATCGACCGTCCTCTTCGCCCTCTATGGCCAGATGATTTTCACCTCGAGGTTTTTGTAAATGTCAGCCTTATTTCTGCTGAGCAAGACATCCAACCAGACGCACTTGCCGGCCTCGCTGCTTCTGCTGCTCTTGCTACGACCAATCTTCCTTTTGGAGGTCCTATCTCTGAGGTTAGAGTTGCCAGAATTAATGGTGAATTCAAAATTAATCCCAATTTCAGCGAAATGGATAAATGCGACCTAGACTTAATGGTTGCTGCCACTGAAGAAAATATTATGATGGTTGAGGGTGAGATGAATGAAGTCAGCGAGCATGACATGCTTGAGGCTATCAAATTCGCGCACGAAGAAATCAAGAAACACTGCCAAGTTCAAAAAGAACTCATGAAAGAAGTTGGCACATTTGATGAAAAACGCGATTATCCTCACGATATTGAGAACGAAGATTTACGTAAAGCCATCCATGAATGCTGCTATGATAAATGCTATGCTCTTGCCAAATCTGCCAAGCCAAAACAAGAACGCAGCGAAGGCTTTGATGCCATAAAAGAAGAGTTCCTTGCTACTATTCCTGAAGAAGAGCTTGAAGAAAAAACTCCTCTTGTTGAAAGATATTACAATGCTATCGAAAAAGAAGCAATGCGTAATATGATACTTGATGAAGGTACACGACTTGATGGCCGCGTATGTAACGAAGTTCGTCCTATTTGGTGTGAGGTTGACTATCTTCCTTGTGCTCACGGATCTGCTATCTTTACTCGCGGTGAAACACAATCTCTCGCTTCTGTAACTTTGGGAACAAAAATGGACATGAAAGAGACTGATGAAGTGCTTATTCAGAGCGATCAACAATTTGTCCTCCATTATAACTTCCCTCCTTTCGCCACAGGTGAGGCAAAACCTCAACGCGGTGTTGGTCGTCGTGAAATCGGTCATGGTAACTTGGCTATGCGAGCTCTTTTACCAGTTATTCCAAAGATGCCTGAGAATCCATATGCAATAAGAGTTGTTTCAGACATTCTTGAGTCAAATGGTTCTTCATCTATGGCCTCTGTTTGTGGAGGATGTTTAGCCCTTATGGATGCCGGTGTTCAGATCAAAAAGCCAGTAGCCGGAGTGGCTATGGGTCTTATTACTGACGCTACTTGTCCGAATGACCGCTACGCTATCCTTACTGACATTCTTGGTGACGAAGACCACCTTGGCGATATGGACTTTAAGGTAACTGGTACTGCTGATGGTATCACCGCTACTCAAATGGATATTAAAGTTGATGGTCTTTCATATAATGTTCTTGAGAAAGCCCTTGAGCAGGCACGCCAAGGTCGTATGCACATCATGGGTGAAATGATGAAAAGTATTGACAAGCCTCGCGAGGATTACAAACCATTTGTTC
>JAAZCF010000171.1 GCA_012513425.1 Bacteroidales bacterium | reverse complement strand
GCTCCAAGTACAATTCCTCTGCGCTTCCAGTCCATTCTTGACACTTTTAATTGACCTGCTTTGTCAGTTTTTTCTTCAGAGCCGGGATGCGTCCAACGATAATGCCCCATGATGTTGATAGCAAGGGATATGGGTTGCAAAATCATGCTTGAGTATAAATGTTTTTGGGAAAACATTATCATCAAAGCGATGCAATAAACATATCCAACCCAAAAGTTGGCCACTTTTGCTCTTGAAGCCAAAAAAACACAACTGAGTCCCAGCACTACAGATACTATTTCTATCCAATTATTCATCCTATACTTCCTTCTAATGATATTGTTAATAATTTTTGAGCCTCAACGGCAAATTCCATAGGCATTTTTGCCAAAACTTCTTTAGCATAGCCATTCACGATCAAACCAACAGCAGTCTCTTGGGTTATTCCTCTTTGTTGGCAGTAAAACAATTGTTCTTCGCTTATTTTTGAAGTAGTGGCTTCATGTTCCAACACAACTGATTTATTTGCACATTCTATCACAGGGAATGTATGTGCTCCGCAATTACTTCCGATGAGCAAAGAGTCGCATTGAGAGTGATTTCTGGCTCCTATGGCAGAAGGAGCAATTTTTACCAAGCCTCTATAGCTATTTTGACTATGACCTGCAGATATGCCTTTGCTAACTATTCGGCTGATGGTGTTTTTCCCGATATGAATCATCTTTGTGCCAGTGTCTGCTTGCTGATAATTATTTGTCACAGCAACAGAATTAAACTCAGACATTGAGTTGTCTCCTTTCAGTATAGTGCTTGGATATTTCCAAGTGATGGCACTACCGGTTTCAACTTGAGTCCATAATAACTTACTGCAGTCACCTTTGCAGAGGCCGCGCTTTGTTACGAAGTTAAAAATGCCGCCTTTTCCATTCTCGTCACCTGGATACCAATTCTGCGCTGTAGAGTATTTAACTTCTGCATTTTTTTCAACTACAATCTCGACCACAGCTGCATGAAGTTGATTCTCATCTCGCATAGGCGCTGTACAACCCTCCAAATAGCTGACATAAGAGCCTTCGTCTGCCACAATGAGTGTTCTTTCAAACTGCCCGGTGCCTTTGGCGTTGATGCGGAAATAGCTTGACAGCTCCATTGGGCAGCGCACTCCTTTCGGAATGTAGCAGAAAGAGCCATCGCTGAAGACCGCAGAGTTTAGAGCGGAGTAGAAATTGTCGCCAATTGGCACGACGCTGGACAAATATTTTTTAATCAATTCAGGATAGTTTTTCACTGCTTCGCTGAAAGAGCAGAAAATTATGCCCTTTTCGCTGAGAGTGTCTTTGAAAGTAGTTTTGACAGACACTGAGTCAAACACTGCATCTACTGCAACTCCACTGAGAATATCTCTCTCATGCAAAGGAATGCCAAGCTTATCGAAAGTTTTTTCCAATTCTGGATCAATCTCATCTCTGCTTTTTGCCTTCTTTGGAGCCGCAAAATATATGATATCTTGGTAATCTATTGGTGGAATTTTTAAGTGTCCCCACTGTGGCAACTCCATTGTTTGCCACTTACGGAAAGCCTTCAAGCGGAAGTCCAACAGCCATTGTGGCTCTTCTTTCAGCTCAGAAATCTGTCGGATTATTGTCTCATTGAGACCTTTCTCTAGGAAATGCTGTTCAAGCACAGTCTCAAACCCTTCAGCGTATTCCGTGCGGGTGATTTCTTTTAATATTTGCTCATTTTTAGCCATTGCGAGGCAAAGTTACGCTTTTAAGTGTTATTTTTGTAAAAATTAGACTAAATGGCAGACGACAAACAAAAAAAACGTACTGAATTTTCTGAAATTGGGAAAGTTGCGGCAATTGAGTCGCTTTTTGTAGGCAGTGGATTTATCAATAAATCTTTGGAACTTCATGGAGGCGAATATTTTGCTCATAAAGTCCTTAGTGAGGGTGTGGATTTTGATTTAGTATATAATCCTCTTCGTCACCTTGGATATAAAGCTGTTTTGGCTGTGCTTGGAGAAGTTTATGCGGCCTTTTACAAGCCAACTTCTCTCTCAGTGGTGTTGGGCATATCTGCCCGCTTCTGTTTGGAAGACATTGCCGAGTTGTGGGCAGGTATAGTTGCAGTGGCTAAAGAGCATGCCTTGGACAGTTTGTCATTGGAGCTTAATCCTTCTATTAATGGTCTGAATATTAGTCTTGCTGCTATTGGAAAACAAAAAAAGAAAGTATTAGATTCGCGTCCTGAAGTGAAATCAATGGACTTGCTCTGTCTTTCCGGCAATGTGGGAGCTGCATATATGGGTCAGCATGTTTTGGAAAGAGAAAAAGCGTCTTTTGTTGCAGAGTCGCAAGATTCTAGGCAACCCGATTTAATTAAATACAAATATATATTGGCTCAATATCTTTGTCCTGAATTGCCAACCAATGTCATTGAGCGTTTTTTGGAGCAAGATATTATTCCTTCCAATGGAGTTTTTGTTATTAAAGGATTGGCGGAAGCGGTCAAAAAACTGAGTAGTAAAAGCGGCTTTGGAGCCAAGATATATGTTGATAAAATTCCAATATCATCTCATACCTTTGAAATGGCAGAGGAAATCAACATGGATGTATTTACTGCGGTTCTAAATGGTGGCGATGATTATCGTTTACTTTTTACCATACCATTAGAGAAGCACGAAGTGTTGAGTAAAGAGATTCAGACCTATGATGTAATAGGACATCTATGTAAAACAGATGTCGGATGTCAGCTTGTGACCCCGGAAGGACTAGAAATTGAAATAAAATCACTATAGCATGCAGCGTTTTCACACTTTTTTTGCATCAATATAGTGG
>JAAZCF010000170.1 GCA_012513425.1 Bacteroidales bacterium | reverse complement strand
CTGATGAAAATGAATGGTATGAAATAGCAGGCAGCTCGCATATTGACGCAACAAAAGAACCTTGGTATGAAATGTCAAAAAAAGCGGGAAATGATGTTACTCTATATAATAATTATTCAATCACCTATTATAAGCCGGACGTTGAACCTTCTTCAAAAGATGAATGGAATAGCTACATTAAATGGAAAGATAATTATGGACATTCAGGGTATAAAGTTAAAAATATGTACCACACACAACCATATTATCCTCTATGGGCAGAATGTGATTCTATTTCATTCCATGGAACTTGTCTTCCTCAAAATGGTATTGATGAGAGTGGAAAAGGAGTCTATTATGTACTATATAAATACTATTATGGATATGTTGACAACGAAGTCAATGCTTTGGATGATTCATCAATTGACATTAGTTGGACTGTAAATAAAAAAGGACAATTTGTTAATTTACCAGGAGTTGATTTTATTAAAATATACACAGGAGTTAACCAAGAAAATGGTTGGCTTGGCGAATGTTCTACTGAAGTAACTGGAGTTGAAGATTTGCATATTTTGGATGTTGATATTGACACTAGATAAATATCAATATTAATTGTTTTAGGCGGCCACAGAAAATGGTCGCCTTTTTTGTTAATAACATGTTTATATCTAACCTATGATAGATTATTATAATATGGTTCTATTCTATACTTTTGTTAAAAGAAAGGTTTCCTCAATGTGGCTCAATATCGCATCAAGGAATTAAAAGGGAATGCCGTGTAATTCGGCGACAGTTCCCGCTGCTGTAAGTCTCAATCTTATAATAGAGATTATGTATTCAAGCACTCTTTGCCACTGGTTCTTTATACCGGGAAGGCGCTTGATACGAGATAAGTCAGAAGACCTGCCTTGCTTTTTATACATTTAAAGTCTACGGGTTATGGGCTGTTAATTAACAGATATAAGTATTTCTCGTATACAATAAATATTAGACTTGGTTATTAATTAGTAATCCTATATTGTATGATAATCCGAAAAAGAAATGGTCTATGTGTCGATTTTGATAAAAACAAAATCGTGGAAGCAGTGACAAGTGCCCTGAATTCAGTTGGTTTGTACAAAGATATTTGTAAATCTGCCGCCAACATAATTGCTGACAATGTAACCAATCAATTACTCAAAGAACAATCAGAAATTGATGTAGAGACTATTCAGAATATGGTGGAAGTGGCTTTAATGGAACAAGGTCTGTTCAGTGCTGCTAAATGCTATATTCTTTATCGTGAGAGACATAATGAGGCTCGCTATATTCGCGAAAGAATTGACTATATGGACAAATATAGTAATTCAGGAGACAATGCTGCATCATCATCTGAAACTGATGCTAATGCCAATGTCACAATGAAAAATGTAGCCAACTTGGAAGGAGAAGTCTTCAAGACTCTCAATAGACTCATTCAACGACAAAGGATGAAGAACAAATTGAACTTTTTGTTCCCTGAGGTAGCTTCACAATATGAAAAGGACCTCGAACATCATATAATCTATTGCCATGATGAAGCATCAACCCCAGTTCTGAAGCAATATTGTATGGCTGTAAGCATCTATCCATTATTGACAAAAGGTGTTGGGAATATCGATGGCATCACTCCAAGTGCCCCTAATGATTTACAATCATTCAGCGGTCAGATTACCAATTTAATCTTTCTTTTGTCATCTCAATGCAAAGGAGCTGTTGCTGTAGGAGAATATTTTATTGCTTTGAACTATTATGTAATAAAAGAATATGGAGAAGATTGGTATAATAAACTAGATGAACTCACAACTAGCGAAGATTGCTTTATTCCCCGAACAGTGAAAGACAACATTCTCAAAGCCTTTAAACAGTTTGTATGGGGTGTCAACCAACCTGCAGGCAATCGTAGTTTCCAATCTCCTTTTACAAACATATCATACTACGATCATACATATTTTACCTCTCTTTTTTCGGAGTTCTACTATCCTGATGGCACTCAACCTCAATGGAAAGCAATTGATACATTACAACGACTCTTTTTAAAATGGTTCAACCACATAAGGCTGAAACAAGTGCTGACATTCCCTGTTGAAACCTTTGCAATGGTTCATGACGGCAATGATATTATTGATAAAGATTACAAGCAACTTTGTGCTGAAATGTATGCCGAAGGACACTCATTCTTTACTTATATTTCTGATAATGCTGATAGTCTGGCAAGTTGCTGCAGACTTCGCAATGAATTGGCAGAAAACACTTTCAGCCCTACTTCGGGCCTTACGGGCGTCATGACAGGCAGTTGTAACGTAATAACTCTTAACATCAACCGTATTGTGCAAGATTGGAGTCGCGAAAACCATGGAAAAAGTCTAATGCTGAGTAGTCAAGAGTTTGTCTCTTATTTTGTGAAGATATTGGAGCGAGTCTATAAATATCATATTGCCTTCAAGACCATGCTTTATGAAACAGAAGAAAAAGGGATGTTTGAAGCATCAAATGGAGGATATATCTACATAAGCAAGCTATATTGTACCATCGGATTTAATGGGCTAAACGAGGCAGCTCAATTTTTAGGTATGAATGTTAGCAATGATCAAAATTATATTCACTTTTTGCAACTTATTCTCGGCACAGTTAAGGAACAGAACAAGCTCCATTCAATACCAGATAAGAAACGCCCATTTCTCTTTAATTCAGAGGTTGTTCCTGCTGAAGGTTTGGGTAGTAAAAACTACAATTGGGATAAAACAGATGGCTATTGGGTTCCAGATGATTCAAATCTCTATAACTCATATTTCTATAATGCTCATGACAACACTTCTGTATTGGATAAAATGATTTTACACGGCAAACAGACCTATCAGTTTACAGATGGCGGTTCTGCAGCTCACATCAACCTCCAAGACCACCTTTCAAAAGAGCAATACCTCAAATTAATTGATTTTTCGATTGCGAACGGCACATCATATTTCACATTCAACATTCCAAACAGTAAATGCAATAATTGTGGTAAAATAGTTAAGCGTCCAGTAACAGAATGTCCTTTCTGCAACAGCAATAACATCACTCAATACACACGCATAATTGGTTATTTACGGCCTATCAATACCTTTGGATTAGACAGGCAAATTGAAGCAATCAAAAGAGTATATTCTAAAATAGAACATTAGAATGTTGAAATATGTTGATACTGCAGTGACTTTTGCGGAAGTGCCTTATGAAATATCTCTTTGTATCAATTTCAGCTACTGTCCATGCCACTGTCATGGCTGCCATAGTTCATATCTTGCAGAAGATATTGGAAAGGAACTTAGCATACATTTCTTGACAGAACAACTGATACCATCCAACTATGGCATCAGCTGTGTATGTTTGATGGGAGGAGACATCAATCCAATAGATATAAATAGCTATGCTGCCGCCATTAAAAAAGCCAATCCCACTCTCAAAGTGGCATGGTACAGCGGCCGAGATGAACTATCTCCAGCTATTAATATTCTTAATTTTGATTTTATCAAAATTGGACATTACAACGAGCAATTAGGCCCTCTCCAATCTCCTTCAACCAATCAAAGGTTTTATATGGTGGAAAACACAGGCCAATTGATTGACAAAACAATAGCTTTTCAGAATTAATTAATGATAATGCGACGATAAGATACCAAGTTGAAGTCTCCGTCATCATGAACCTCGCAAATGATGTGAATTGGATCAGAGCCGGCATTATCCGGAATTTCTACTTCAATTTTTGAAGCTGTAGGATTGGATATTTTCACAGCAGAGCCATGTTCCAATTGTTGCCACCACAAGAATGAAAGATTATCGCCCTCTACATCAAATGATTTAGAAGCATCAAGTGTTATGGGTTTACCTGCTTTGCCATCGATTATAATCTGACCGATGCCTTTCTGACCATTCAGAATTACAACAGGATTTGTATTGCCTTTACCTTCGTCAGCCCATGCCATTCGAGCTGCAAAATCGTTAAATTCATCAGGATAGAACTTCTTTTCATAAGCATTAGAAATGCTCTTTTGTGGTTGTTGCCAATTGGTCCACGCATACGTCTCTCTATCGGGAGTTATACCAAAAGTATGATATCCTCCCCAACCAACTTGTGTTGGGTCATTAGGGTCATTTAATCCATTTGGCATACAATTTAGGAAGCTGGGTGTATCACCCTCAACGCCCCATTTGTAGTGTGGGTAATTTTTGCCCATTTGGCCATGTCCTTGGATATATGTAGCATACTGTTCCCAATTTTTAACGCCCAAATTATTCTGATTGAGCCATGCAGACTCATCCCAGACAAACAACAAGTCATCTTTGAACTCTTCTCGCATCCACTTATGAGAACTATATGCACGATTCATACGCATAGAGTAGTGCATATCTTGATCAGTAATTGTATATATCCTGAATTTGTTCACAAATGCTTTGACTTCTTCCGGAGTACGAGTCTGTTTTACCTTCCAGATAGCTTGTGCAAGAGTGTTCGAGCCACCCCATGATGTTACCCATATAGGGCGAGGATCATCCTCATCAGCAAGCTTAATAAGCAACTCGCTACCTTGCGAATCGTTGTCCTTCCCAATCACATCTATGCCGGCTCTGCTACTGCCAAAAACAGCACGGCTGCGGATATACTCAGCACTAGGCCAATAACCAAGCTCTTGAGCGCCATTTTCCTCTTCGAGTGTTTTAAAACTGGTTTGAGAAGAGCGTTTCATTAGATTTTGTACATCCGTCTCATAATCGTTGATAACTCGATAAAGGTATTCTGCCCACTCTGTTGGATAAGGGTCGCAATTCCATCCTATTGTTGTGCATATTGCCTCAATCTCAAATCTATCAGCATAGGACAACAGACGAACAGCTGACTCATTATCATCTGGCTCAACATCAGCCGGTCCGATGTCTGTCATAACAACCAATCGAGGCTTTAGTTCAACTTTTTGATCCTTTGATATAGCACAGCCACACAGTAGTAATGAACCAGCTAGTATAACTGTTGATAATTTGAATAATATCCTTATTTTTTTCATGAAATAAATATTTAATGTCGATTACAAATATAATAAAATGAGTGATTAAAAATGTGCATTCTTATAATTTGACGAAATTCACTATCTTTGCACCCTCATTTTTTTAGTTTTGAAAAACGATCAACATAACTTAATTACTCTCAACACAGTATTTGTTGTTGCTCTTATCATATCAAATGTAATAGTTGCCAAAGTAATTGTGACAGGTTTGTCAATTTTTGGCGTTCCTCTTACTTTTTCGGGAGCTACGGTGACTTATGCTATTACCTATCTCTGCACTGATATCATCAGTGAAATCTGGGGCAAAAAAGAGGCACAGAACGCTGTTAAACGTGGATTTATATGCCAATTGATTGTACTTGGCGTTATTGTATTAGTTCAATGGTTGCCAACAGCAGATGCTGAGACACAACAAGCTTATGAAAAAATTTTGGGGCAGATGCCAGTCTTCGTAATTGGCAGCCTGCTTGCATTTGTATGTTCCCAATCTTGGGACATTTGGATGTTTCACAAGATTAGAAATAAGTTTAATGCCAATCCTACTATGCGCTGGGTATGGAATAACGGTAGCACTATGACAAGCCAACTCATTGATGAGGTTATTTGGTGCTTAGTGTGTTATGGTTTAGGATTAGGCTATCTTTGGACTCCGGAAGGTCGAATTATGCTCGTTGGATTAACCATAGGTGATTATTTATTCAAGTTTTGTCTGGCCTTGCTCGACACTCCGTTCTTCTACCTATT
>JAAZCF010000015.1 GCA_012513425.1 Bacteroidales bacterium | reverse complement strand
AGCCTACACCACAAATATAATTATTGCTAATGTAAAATAGTGGCATTAGTAACAATATTTTCAACGGTTTTTACTTATATCCAATATTTCCGCATCTTTTAGTCAGATGTTCTTGAGAGCAGAGCTCCTTCAAGTACGCCAAAGAATACTCATCGTCATTCAGCACTTGGTTCATAGTGACCTTTCGTACGATGTTGTCAATCTCGCCGCCTGTGAAGTCGAACTCATTAGCCAATGCTTCTGCGTCCTTCGAAGTTATCTCGGGGAGTTTGTCGCGCCAGATGAGCACTTTTGCATCTGTACTTAGCTTTTCGAACTTGACCTTGAAGAGGAAGCGACGTTCGAAAGCAGGATCGAGGTTGCCTTCAAGGTTTGTGGTGGCAATGAGGATACCAGAAAGTATTTCCATCTGCTCGAGAATTATGTTCTGGATGGCGTTCTCAGTCTGATCTACGCTTGTTCCTTTGTTCTCCATACGCTTGCTGAATACTGCATCCGCTTCATTGAAGAGCAGGATAGGGGCCCTCTTGCTTTTTTTGCATAGGCGCTCGTATTTGGTGAACACCTCTTTTACCAATTTCTGGCTTTCGCCATACCAGCTGGATTTCATTTCGGAGATATCCACCTGCATCACATCGCGGCCGGTTGATTTGGCGAGTTGGTATACAGTTTCGGTCTTACCGGTTCCTGGCGAGCCGTAGAAAATTGCGGCCACACCTTTCGGCATACCTTGCTCATCGAGACGCTTCTGCAACTTCTCGAAAGCACTTTGCTGAAGACTATTTGAGAGAAAATCGATCTGCTTTTTGAGGGAGGGTGAGTAGAACATATTCTTTGCTTTGATTTTATTAACGCTTAGAATGTCGTTGGTCTTGTCTTTCTTCTTGTACTTTTCGGCATCTTCCTGCAGAAACAACTCGCGCCCATCTTCAGTGAGTTCGACCTTGGTTCCGCCGAAAAAACTCTCTTCTCCCATCTCAGCCAAGCCGAGGGTCTGCAGAGGATGCTCCCCGTTCTTCCACTTTACAGTCTCTTCCATCACCCACTGTGGCTTTTCGTATATGTCTGCAAGGGTTCTTTCAAGGCATGTGCGGCAGAACATACTGTCGTTGCACATCGAATAGAAGAAGATGCGGTCGTTATGACTCTTGAGCAGTTTCTGAGCCTCCTTGACAGTGGGCAGATCTCTGTTACTGTATTCCAAATCCAATACCATATTTTTGAGTTTGAGCATACCGAAGTTGTTGAACTTTTTATCAACGATGCAGTCAGAAACAGCTTTCACAAACTCGAACTTGTCAAGCCCTGTAGATTTTTTTATTTTCACCTCTGTGTATTCTCCAAGCAGAAGCTCATATCCTGCCTTTGACGGTGTCAGTTTGTGAGTTAGGTTATCTTCCCAGCATTTCACAAGGCCTGACTGTTGAAGGACTGAACTCTCAGAAAGAAACTCTTTCATTGCTTTAAGCGTCTGTTTGCGGTGGTCGTACAGATCCTTGAGAGTGTCCTCAAGGTCGGAGAAATTACCATCAAAGAAATTGTCCTTGCAGATATCGTAAAATAGCACTCTGTCTGCTATGCCTGGTAGCAGTTCTCTGGTTTTTGTGATGAACTCGCATGATGAATAACTCTCTTCAAGTTCTTTTGCTTGCGCCAGGAAGGTTGCTGTGGTAATATCTTCGCGGTCGCGGTTCTCTAAACATTCGCCAATCTGCTTTACCATATCGAAATGGTCAAGTTCGCTCTGCACTGCTTTTGCTTCGGTCAGTGGTTTGTTCACCAGAATCGCCTCGAAGATCACTGCCGGCACTCTAAAGTCTGTGCGGGTGAAGAAAATCGTGCTTTCGAGTTCTCTGGCAGATTTTTCGATCAGACCGTAAAAAAGAAGTTGGTCGAAGTCTTTCTTATGGGCAACAATGTCGAGAACCGAACAATCGTAATATCGGGCCATGTCGTCAGCATTCATGCTTGATCCGCTTGCGCAGAATTCAAATATAGCGACAAAGATGATAGTCTGCATCTGATCTGTGCCGAGATATTCCCCAAGAGATGCAATCTCGTTCTCGACAGCAGCGATGTTTTTGATTTTTTTGTGACGGAGCTTGTTGGAGATTGTTTGTATCAGCTCCACTGCGTTGAAGGTCTTTTCCATATTGCCTTTTATTTTGTTATTATATTGTCAACCATATCATATTTGAGAGCTGTCTTGGCGTCCAGCCATAAATTGCTGTCAGCATCCAGTTCGATGCTGTCCACGCTCTGCCCAGTGGCAGAAGTTTGTCAAAACTTCCAATTTTCTGTGCCATAATTATTAGTTGGTTTTTGTTTATGGTGCAAAGAAATGGTACACTAATGTAGAATAATGGCTCCAGTTGAACTATTTGCACAATTTTGATAAGATATTGAACATTTTGTGAACGAGTTCCACCTATTTCTGATAAACAGAATATGTGATCAATTATTAAGAATTAGCAATGCGTCTTTCAACGACAATCTTGTAATTTACATTTGAAAAAGCAAGAAATTCGCTTTGTAGAATATGCAATCGTGTTTTCAATTAGTAACGTGGGTTTTTGCGGCAACCTCACAGCAAATAATGCAGTTTGAGTTGCCAAATAATGTATAATAATGCATTTTGAAGCGCTGATTTATGTATAATAATGCAGTTTGGGTCTTCGGTACTTTCGTCATTGGTAGATTTAGCAGCATCAGATATTGTCGTTGCGGCAACTGATCATATAGAGGCTGAAAGAAAAGCTACTTATTTCATTTTTTGAGACATGCCTCGTGGAAAGCATAATCCTGAATTTGGATTGGATGGAATGGAATACATCATTGCCCAAGACTCTGAAGATGATGGCAATTTCGATAATAAAGCCTGAATGTTATCCAGAATAGACCGCAAAGAAGATGCAGTTGCACCACTTTAAAAGAGACTTGATCCTGGCTATAAGCTCTATGTAAATAACGAAAAAGATTATGATCTGGATGCAATTCGTGAACTGCAAGAGTTCAAAGCACTCATAGATATATAAAAAACTAGTGTACAATCCTTTTTAGCGGAAATGCGAGTCGTCGAATCTGAAGAAATGGTGATAGAAGTGCCATTCAAAAGCAATGTCGGTGGCAAATACGAAATTGTCTGCAGCATTAAAGAGTTGCCATTGAATCTCATATTCGACACCTGAGCCAGCGATGTAACAATCTCATCAGTTGAGGCCAACTTCATGCTCAAAAACAGCTATTTCAAGAAAAGTGACATCAAAAGCAAGAAATACTACCAAGTATAGCCTCAGGCGAAATCAAAGATGGTACCACTGTCACCCTCCGTAAAGAATAAAAGTGGTGGCGCCGTCCTCAAGAACATCGTCGTCAGCGTCGTCAACAACCAGAATGCTCCATTTCTCCTCAACCAATCCCGCCTTCCAGCGTTTCGAAATCATCCCCATCGACAAAGACCACAACCGCAACCGCAACACAAAACAAAGTCATCATTCGGCATAGGTAAGGCATGCCAGAGCTCACATTATGAAACAAAAACAATTGTAGATTTGTCAGCCGATGCTTATGTTGTGTTGAGTGAGAATGATGTTGTTATATCAATCTTTTGAACAACCCTTCAAGATATGCAGCTTGGAAGGAATTGAATCTTTGTGATCCTTTTTCGCAATAAAGGGGATAAATTGAAGTTGAACCATTTTTGCCTTTATCAGTAAACCAAATAGAGTCGCTACGAAATAGGGAATCAACCTCATCTAGAAGAGGTGTGTAATGTGTCGCTATTAATAACTGAGCGTCATTGTCTTTCTCATCAATGAATTTTTCAATGACATACTTGATGAGTGCTGGATGAAGAGAATGCTCAATTTCATCAACGTAAAAGAAACCTCCTTGTTTTGAGTGGATGTATAGAGCAGACTCAAGTTCAACTAGATTAATCGTGCCGCTTGATTCATATTCTTCAGAAAGAGGATAAGTTTCAATGCCTCGTTCATTTTCAACACTATGGATGAATTCTATTGTTGGTAAGGTGAAGCCTCCACTTGATACAATCTCTGCTCGTTCTTCAGCTGGTATTCGTTCGTTACGCTCAATGAAGGGGATTATCTCCTTTGGTACACTCTGACGCCTGGTTTTAGTGACGAAGTCAACAATGTTGAAGTCGGCCTCTTTCATGACAGATTTGAGATGGTCTCGTAAATTGTCATCTTTGTCAATGAAGGTTTGAGTATAACCAAGCTCTGGCTGGTTGATGGAGAGGAATGGTGCTACCTTGTTTCTAATCCATTCTTTTACTGCGGCAATAGGCTTTATGTCAATATTTACTCCCATGAGGGCAGACATAACTGACATATTGCTTAAACAACGCATGTTGATTTCTTTCTTCAGAAGAGATGAGGGACGAATGTCTGTGATATTGTTGAATTCGATCCGAGTGATGCCTTCAATTGTTGTCCTATCAAACAGCATCTTTTTCCTAGTAGATGTGTAATAATATAGGGATTCAGATTCAACTTCTTTACTGTTGACATCAAGTAGATACCAATATTTTAAACCGTCAACATAAAACTTTAATTCAAAGTGACAACTCTTGGTAACAGTTTCGGTATCGAAACGGAAGGGGACAAATCCATTTATCGGCATAGATGAAGATTGCGGTCTCCATAACCAGAAAGTGGTCATGTTCTCATAAGCTGCAATTAAATTAGATTTTCCGGATGCATTACGGCCATAGAGGGAAAGGAAACGAATAATCTTAGTCCCGTCTGGCATTACTATAATGTTGGTTTCGTGGCCTTGGATTTTTTTCTTTTTTGCTTCAAAACTCAAGCAGATCTCATCTTTAAAAGAGGCGAAATTTTTGACAATAAATTCAAGTATCATGACAGCTAAATTTTAAATCTGTTAAAAAGACAGAGCTTTTTGAAACGGGCTGCAAATGTAGTAACAATTTCTTAAATACCAAAATAAATCTTTTGAACAAAGAAATTATACTTAAAATGTGTAAAAATGTTAAGTTAGTATGACACTTTGTCATAAATATTTTGATGTGACCCCCAAAAGTTGGACGGTTTAACATTAATAGCTTATTGGTAAAGAGTTCGGTATTGCACCGGACTCTTTCCTTTTAATCTCAACTTTATTCGATCATTGTTGTAGTAGTTTATATAGGCGCGCAGCGCCTT
>JAAZCF010000169.1 GCA_012513425.1 Bacteroidales bacterium | reverse complement strand
CTCATCTCGCATACTTATCAACTCATCAAAAATTACTTTCAGTGTTTCGTCTTTTGTTGATGTGCTAAGATATCGCTCGGCGTTATCTTTAGAAAGGACAATGGAACCTCTTTGCGGCATTACTTCGACAACCTTCATATCCGAAAGAAGTCTCAAAGCTTTACGCACTGTCTCTGATGAAGTTTTATATTGGGATGCCATGGTCGATATTCCTAGAAGCCTTGTACCTTGCTTGAATTCGTCATTGATTATTCTTGATGCAATGTCGATTGCAATTTTCTCATAATAGGGTTGTGACAATTTGTGTTTCATAATTAACCTCAGCTTTTCGTTTAGGTTGGACTCTCATAAATTTGTTATATTATTTTTTTAATAAAATTTGTTTATCTATTTATATACTGACAACCTTAAACTGTCAATAGGGTGGGAGATGAATATTTCTTCACAATTATACAAAACATTGCTTAGCTTATTCGATAAATCAATAAATGCAGTCTTAAGTATAAAAATGTCGAATGTATATACATAATCTTCACATGCTATACTCTTTAATGACATTATGTATTTTTTGAAATATATTAGGAGGAATAATGAAGATTAAGAAATTTGGAATTGCATTAATGCTTGTGGCTACAGTTGTAATGGGACTTACAGCTTGTGGCTCTAAAGACTCAAGCGGAATTGCTTCTACAGAGGCATTCACTGGAGATTATGTAGTAAATGCAGACTATGTAAAAGAGAACATTGATGACATTATCCTAGTTGATGCTAGAGGAGAAAAGGCAGCAGCTAAGGAGACAATCAAAGGGGCTGCAGCTCTTGATTGGCAGACAATTTCAAAGTGTGCTGATAGAGTTTCTGGAGACGAAGGTTTCGGATGTATATTGGATCCAGCTGATTTGGCAACAGTTCTTGGCGAGAAGGGCATAGACCCTGAGAAGGAAATAGTTCTTTTCTCATCAAATCAGGAAGGTTGGGGAGAAGACGGTAGAATCGCTTGGGAACTTGTAAATGCTGGTTATGACGATGTAAAGATAGTAAACGGCGGTTATAATGCACTTCTTGATGCTGGTTTTGAGACGCAAGAGGGTGGTGTGGCACTAGATGCAGTTACTGTAACAGTTGACAGCCTTGCAACAGAGCATAGAATCGATACTGATGAACTTGCACAGAACTATGATAATTATAAGATTGTAGACGTTCGTTCAGATGATGAGTATGATGGAGCAACTGATTATGGTGAGGCTAAGGGCGGAAGACTTCCTGGCGCAATCCACATAAAGTATACTGATTTATTTGAAGAGAATGGCACTTTGAAATCAAATGATGATATCACTAAGATGTTCACAGATGCAGGACTTTCAGAGGATGACCAGATTGTTACATATTGCACCGCTGGTATTAGATCTGCATATATGCAATTAATCATGTCAGATTGCGGATTTAAGAACGTTAAGAACTATGACGAGTCATACTATAGATGGTGTGTTACACAGGACGTTGAGAAGTAGACATGGAGAAAAAAACAGCTAAAAGATTATCTAAAGCTGCTAAGACAAGGATCGCGCTTATTGCGGTCCTTGTCTTAGCAGTGGTATGCTATTTTGCTATTCCTACATTTAACTCAAAAGTTAATGGAGTATTTGTGATTTTTAGCTCAATGAGCGTAGACAATGTAATTGGATATATTAGGTCATATGGTGTTTATGCAGTAATAATATCATTTCTGCTTATGGTTTTTCAGTCTGTTGCAGCGCCGCTACCAGCATTTTTAATTACATTTGCGAATGCAGCAATTTGGGGCTGGTGGAAGGGCGCCATTCTTTCATGGTCAAGTGCTATGGTGGGAGCTATTGTATGCTTCTATATAGCTAGAATTCTTGGAAGAGAAGCTGTAGAGAAGCTTACTACTAAGACAGCAGTAAGCAGTGTAGACAAATTCTTTGAAAGATATGGTAAGAGTACTATTTTAATATGTAGACTGTTACCTTTCGTATCGTTCGACTTTGTTAGCTACGCAGCTGGGTTAACTTCAATGTCGCTTGCGTCATTCCTGATTGCAACAGGTGTTGGACAGTTGCCTGCTACCATTGTATACTCCTATGTAGGCGGAATGCTTACAGGTAGTGTAAAGACCGTAGTAACTGGTCTATTTATTGCATTTGCACTGTTTGCTTTGACATTCATGCTCAAAAATATCTATAATGATAGACATAAGGAAGATAAAGCTGTAGAAGAGGTAGTAAATAACGATTAAGGTATGAAAAAAAGCACGAAAAAATTATTAATTTTTATATCCATAGTGGTCATTCTTTTTTTAATAGAATATCACTATGGGTTTTTTAAAGATTCCTCATTTGACGAAGTCTTTGTTCAAATAGAAGTGATGGTGGATACGAATTTTGCCAAGGCTGCGATAATATATCTTGTAGTAACTATTATAGGATGTTCCATCTTAGCCGTTCCTGGATTTACATTTGCACTTGTTGCTGGAGCAACCTTTGGCCCAATTTGGGGAACTTTGTTATGTTCCTTTGCATGCACTATTGGCGCGATAATT
>JAAZCF010000168.1 GCA_012513425.1 Bacteroidales bacterium | reverse complement strand
GCAAGTAAACATGAAACCACCAAACATAGCGGAATGTCTTTCTTCAGATTTTGTTTGGTAAAAACAATGGGAGAGATAAGGACAGTTATGCCCAAAATAAACAAAGAGTTGAACATATTAGAGCCTGCAACATTACCGATGGTAATGTCTGCGTTGCCTTTAATGGCTGCAAACAAGCTTACTACAAACTCCGGCATGGATGTTCCTATGCCGACAATAGTGGCTCCTATGACGAATTCCGACAGGCCGCTGCGCTTTGCAACGGCCACGGAACCATCAACTAACCAATTGGCGCCAAAAAGCACCAAAAGTATTCCTGCTATAAATAGTAGGATATCTATCAATTAATATTCCCCCCAAGATTTGATTTGAATGTCATCAATGGTCATATTGCAGAAGGCAATGATGAATGCAGAAGCCAAACGTGGATTAGTAATCAAAGGAATATTGAAGTCTATGGCAGCCCTACGGATTTTGTATCCATTTGAAAGCTCACCTTGTGACAAGTTCTTTGGAATATTGATAACCAAATCAACTTTCTTTGTGTATATCATTTCAAGAGCTGATTTCTCACTGCCTGTCTCGCTTGGCCATAAAACTCTTTCTGCTTTGATGCCGTTGTCAATGCAGTATTTGTAAGTACCTGCAGTGGCATAGATTTCATAGCCATGCTCAGTGAGTAGTTTTGTGGCTTGAAGCATCTGAGCTTTTTGCTCGCCTTCGCCGGAAGATATCAAGATGCGTTTCTTAGGAATTTTATAACCTACAGAAAGCATCGATGTAAGAATTGCTTCATCTGTGTTGTCTCCGATGCAGCCAACTTCACCTGTAGAGGCCATATCAACGCCCAAGACAGGGTCGGCCTTTTGCAAGCGGTTGAATGAGAACTGAGAGGCTTTGATGCCGACATAGTCCAAATCGAAAGCACTCTTGAGAGGAGCACTGACTTCTTCACCAAGCATAACTCTGGTTGCAAGTTCGATAAGATTAATCTTAAGAACTTTTGAAGCAAAAGGAAAGCTGCGGGAAGCGCGGAGGTTACACTCTATGACTTTTATCTCGTTGTCTCTTGCCAGGAACTGAATGTTGAAAGGACCGCTGATACTCAAAGTGCCTGCAATCTTGCGAGCGATTTTCTTTATACGACGGGCAGTCTCAACATATAGCTTTTGAGGAGGAAATTGAATAGTGGCGTCACCTGAGTGTACACCTGCATATTCAATATGCTCTGATATGGCGTATGCAAGAACTTCGCCCTTGTTGGCTACGGCATCAAACTCTATTTCTTTAGCATATTGAATGTAGCTGCTGATAACTACAGGATGCTTTTGGGAAACATCTGCGGCTAACTTAAGGAACTCTTGAAGCTCGTCTTTGTTGGAGCAAACATTCATAGCAGCTCCCGATAACACATAAGAAGGCCTTACCAACACAGGGAAGCCGACACTATTATCAACAAAGTCATAGACATCGTTTAGAGTAGTAAGCTCTTTCCAACGAGGTTGGTCTACGCCGAGACGGTCAAGCATTGAAGAAAACTTATGACGGTCTTCAGCCTTATCAATGTTCTCGGCAGTAGTGCCAAGAATGTTGACATGACCTGTGTTTTTCATACGAAGGGCCAAGTTGTTCGGAATCTGTCCGCCAACTGACACAACAACTCCTTGAGGTTGCTCTTTTTCATAGATATCAAGAACTCTTTCGTAAGTGAGCTCGTCGAAATACAGACGGTCGCACATATCGTAGTCGGTAGATACTGTTTCAGGGTTGTAGTTTATCATAATGCCTCTCAATCCTGTCTTTCTGATAGTTTGCAGAGCATTTACGCTACACCAGTCAAATTCTACTGAGCTACCGATGCGGTAGGCACCTGAGCCAAGCACAATTACTGAGCGCTTGTCATCGTAGAATTTCTTGTCATCTTCAATGGCATTGTAGGTTAGGTATAAATAGTTGGCTTGTGCTTGATATTCACCGCCCAAAGTATCAATTTGCTTGACGAATGGCACGACAGCGTGAGCCTTGCGGTAATCTCTGACAATGTCAACGGCCTCGTCTATATCAATTTGATCTTTGAAAATCAAACGACCAATCTGGAAATCAGAGAAACCTGACTTCTTGGCAATCTTGATAAGTTCAACAGGTAAATCTTCAATTTTGTCGTATTTCTTAATGTCTCTTGCAATGAGGATAATGTTATACAGCTTGCTTAGGAAACATTTGTCAATTTTTGTCAATTCGTGGATCTGGTCAACAGTATAGCCTTTTTGGAAAGCTTTCGATATGACGAAAATACGATTGTCTGTTGGTTCTCTGAGGGCTTTGTCAATGTCTGGAACTACGATTTCTTTGTTTGCTACAAAACCGTGAGCTCCTTGTCCAATCATTCTCAATCCTTTTTGAATTGTCTCTTCAAAAGTGCGACCTATTGCCATGACTTCACCCACAGACTTCATGCTGGAGCCTATTTCGCGGCTGACGCCATGGAATTTGCTTAAGTCCCAACGAGGGATTTTGCAAACTACATAGTCAACTGAAGGTTCAAAATATGCGGTAGTTGTCTTGGTAACAGAGTTTTTCAACTCAAACAAGCCGTAGCCGAGGCCGATTTTTGCTGCTACAAACGCCAAAGGATAACCGGTTGCTTTTGAAGCGAGGGCAGATGAACGACTTAGACGGGCATTTACCTCAATGACACGATAATCTTCGCTCATAGGGTCGTAGGCAAACTGAATGTTACATTCACCAACGATATTGATGTGACGTACAACTTTTAGAGAAAGATTGCTAAGCTTTGTGATATCTCTTCGTGAAAGACTCTGACAAGGTGCCACAACAATACTTTCACCGGTGTGAATGCCTAGTGGGTCGAAGTTTTCCATGTTGCAGACAATATTGCAATTGTCATAGCGGTCACGTACTACTTCAAACTCAATTTCTTTCCAGCCTTTCAAGCTTTTTTCAACCAAAACTTGTGAGCTGTAGGCGAAAGATTTCTGAGCCAAAGCATTGAGCTGCTCTTCATTGTCGCAGAAGCCGCTTCCAAGGCCTCCCAGAGCATAGGCAGCCCTGAGAATAACAGGATATCCTAGTTCAGCAGCTGCTTTGCGTGCATCTTCAATTGATTCAACAGCATGACTCTTGATGATATTAATATCAATCTCCTCCATCTTTTTGTTGAAACAATCTCTGTCTTCAGTGTCGATGATGGCCTGAACAGGAGTACCTAACACTTTTAAGTTGTATTTTTCGATAATACCCTGTTTAAAGAGCTCTACTCCGCAGTTGAGGGCAGTCTGTCCTCCAAAAGCCAACAGAATACCTTGAGGTTTTTCTTTCTGAATGACTTTCTCAACGAAATAGGGGGTAACTGGCAAAAAATAAATCTCATCTGCAACACCTGCAGAAGTCTGAACTGTGGCAATATTTGGGTTGATGAGGACTGTGTTGATGCCTTCTTGCCTCATGGCCTTGAGGGCCTGGCTGCCAGAATAGTCAAATTCGCCGGCTTCACCGATTTTTAATGCGCCTGAACCAAGCAGAAGCACTTTTTTAATACTGGTATCTATCATAATGCATTGAAAAACAAATCATATACAAAATCATTCTCGAATAAGCATCCCATTACAGGTGCAGCTTCTTTGCGGAAAGCCTCAAGCGAGTCGTCGTTGAGGTTGCTGCAGAGCTTGTTCCAGCCTTGAGGAAAAGACTTCTCATCTGCAGTATAGTTGTGAAATTGGCTGGTTATATAGCACTTGTTAGTTTCGTCTACTCTAACAGGCTGATTGTCTGAATGGTGGCCAAAAGGTAATTTATATACAGAAGCACCTGAGGCAATGGCCAAAAAGAGAGCACCTACTCCCAATCCAAGCACAGGCTTGTCGGCTGCCAGGGTAACTTTGATATTATTAATAGTTTTTTGGCAGAATAATTTACTGTCTGGGCCTGATGACAGCACGACAGCATCACATTCTAAAGTGTTGAAATCATAATCATATGGCACTCTGGTAACAGCAATGTTTCTGTCTATGAGAGTTCCAAGTGTGGAATTTCTGACACCGCAATCAACAACAACCACTTTTTTTGCGGCTTTGCTGGTAGGATTATAGTTTATAATTTCTTTACAAGAGACTTTGCTGACCAAATCAACAGTGTTTGGATCGTAAAGATTCTCTATAGGGTTGAGTCCTTGGGGCACAATTTGACCAAGACAAGAACCATTATCGCGGATAAATTTGGTGATGGCACGAGTGTCAACTCCGTAAATACCGGGGATTTTGTGCTCTTTCATCCATTGGTCTAAGCTGCAGACAGCATTCCAATGGCTGTATTCGAATGAATAATCGGCTACAATGAGACCTGCTACATGAGCCTGGGATGATTCATAATTTCTCACGATAGAAGATATAATCTGTTCAGCCGGAGCTCCGTAGTTTCCTGCGAGAGGGTAGGTGAGGCAGATAATTTTTCCTTCGCAACATGGGTCTGTAAGCGTCTCTGGGAATCCAAAGGCTGCTGTAGAAAAAACGACTTCACCACTGCATGCTTCAGTGTTTCCAAAAGAATAGCCTTGAAATTCAAGGCTATTGTATAGTTTGAGGATCGATTTGTTGCTGTTGAGTCTGTTCATGACTTGCTTATTTTTGATGCCGCAAAGATAATCGTTGTTTGGCCATATTTAAAAAAAATTAAAATATTTT
>JAAZCF010000167.1 GCA_012513425.1 Bacteroidales bacterium | reverse complement strand
TAACGCCAAGCTAAGCGGCGCGCATAAGCGCGTCCTTGCTTGAGCGCCTTGTTAGCCGCTCACAAAAGCAGTCAGATTCATGGTCATGAGCGCACCTTTTTTGGGAAGGTCAGCTACACAGATTACCGTACGAGCGGGAAGATAAGAGCCAAACTCCTCCGCGTACGCACGGTTCATTTCTTGAAAGTCTTCGACTCGGACCAGAAACACATGAACATGCATTACATCCCTGAGTGACGCACCTACATCACCAAGCATTGAACTGAAATTCCGAACGATTTGCTTGGCTTGACTGTATGCATCCTCTCCCGCCATCTTCGATGTCACTGGATCAACACCAGGAGTTCCTGAAATAGTTATGAACGGACCGGCTTTGGTGAGGTGACTGTATGGACCAATTGGCTCAAACATTTCTGACGGTGTAATGGCTTCAATTTTCATATGTTGAATAGCAACCTCTAATTGATGAATGACGGCTAACGCCTTGCTCACCGGAAAATTAGGAGCGTAGCGAGTAATTTTTCCGAGTGCAGCAACTTGTTATATTTCAGTTGTACTGCGCCATGAATGAATCAGAGAAACGACGCCACAGAGGCATTAATTTTTCTAAGTCGAGTTTATCATCTAGCAAACTATCTTGATTTATCCAGTGCCCCTTTAAATACTCAGACTTCTTCGGTGTTGGGTAGCGCCCATCCCAAATAACATATTCAGATAGCGCCTTTAGTATTTTATTTTCGTCTTTTGATGTAGATAAGCTTGCCGTGTTCGCCAAGGCAATCAAATCATGAGTGGAGTTAAATTCCGTACCCGAGCCAATGCAATGTGCCTTAAAAAGCAATTCGAAAGACATTCCCATAAGCATCTTGTAGGTTGCCCAGCAATTAATCTCCAACTCTTTTTCGCTTTGCATTGCCTTCCATAAAGTGCGGGCGGAGACCAAAAGGTCGTGAGATTTATTATACCAATATCCTGGAGTTTCTTGACGTAATTTGAATTGCTTGTTGTAAGGATCCATTTTTCAGTTCCTCTTTAAAAGCTTGGTTCTAGCATCGTTAAATTCTTCTTCAGAGATGTGGCCATCTTCTTTGAGCTTTGCCCATTTTGTTAGTTCGTCAGCTACTGAATATTGTTTTAACTTTTCACCTTTAATTATATCCACCTCTGACTGGTTGATTGACTCCTTGTCTGATTTGGGTTTTGTTGAGAATATTCCATTAACCTCTACCCACTCTCTGTGTCTATTCATAGGTGAGTAAAATAAAATCTGCACTACAATCAAATAAGCAAAAGCAATTCCAGCGACTATTAACGAAATAAAGAAATAATCATCGTAATACCAACTATCCTCGGCACTGAAATACTTGTTACCCCAATAAAGAGAGCTCAAGGCGCCGCCAATGAGTGCTAGCCATGTATAGCCCTTAAAGTTTTTGACTGCAGTATCAATGCTGGAGAAGTCTTGATTCTTCTTCATCATATATATGCCAAAGCCCAAAAATATAGCTGGAATTATTCCGAACAGAAAAACTAACGAAGGGGCCATCAACAGCGAAAAAATTAGCAGCTTACCTTGGTCGCCACTACTCATTGGTTGGTTTTGCAATGTACTCTCCTTTTGAAATATAACGCTTAGATAACCGTCCTTGCCGCAACAAAAAAAGAGCCACTCGGGATCTTAGGACGTATTGTAAAAACCACCTGCAAGGAGCGGTTCATCGACTTGTTGTACAGAGC
>JAAZCF010000166.1 GCA_012513425.1 Bacteroidales bacterium | reverse complement strand
TAAAGCCTTGAATGAGAAGTTGAAAATTCCGGTTATTGCCTCAGGAGGTGCAGGCTGTGTGAAAGATATTGCGGATGTTTTGAGCGAAGGTTGCGCAGATGCCGCCCTTGCTGCAAGTATTTTCCATTTTGGAGAGATAGCAATTCCAGACTTAAAAAAAGAACTTAATAAATTAAATATACCAGTTAGATTATGACTTTTGATGATTTTAAACTTGATAAATGTGCCGATGGCTTATTGCCGGTAATAATTCAAGACTTTGTAACCCTGAAAGTGTTGATGCTTGGATATATGAATCGTGAAGCATTCGTAAAAACCATGGCAACTTCTCTTGTTACATTTTATAGCCGCACTCGCCAATGCCTTTGGACAAAAGGTGAGACCAGTGGTAATTATCTGCATGTAAACTGTATGCACATCGACTGCGATGGTGACACTTTATTGATACAAGTAACACCTGATGGTCCTTGCTGCCACACCGGGTCAAAAGCATGCTTTGCAACCAGAGATAATGAAGGTTTTTTGGGCGTTTTGGAGTCATGCATACAACAACGACACAAAGATATGCCAGAAGGTTCATATACTACTTATCTATTTAACAAGGGAGTAAATAAAATTGCTCAGAAAGTGGGAGAAGAAGCCGTAGAAACTGTAATCGAAGCCGTAGATGGCAATAAAGAGAGATTTCTATATGAAGCAGGTGATTTAGTTTATCATCTATTGGTTCTTTGTGAGCAAATGGGCTTTGGAATCAGCGATTTGGAAGAAGAATTGGCAAAAAGGCATTAATTTTTGTATCTTCGCGCGATTATTTGAAGAAACAAATGGGCCTTTTTAGTAGAAAAAAAAATGACAAGGAAGAGCAAGTAAGCTCTTTAGACGAAGGCTTGAGAAAGACCAGAAGGTCATTCTTTGACAAGATATCCCATGCTTTATTGGGAAAATCTGTGGTTGATGCCGACATTCTCGACTCAATTGAAGAGGCCTTGATAGCCTCAGATGTTGGAGCCGACACAAGTATGAAAATTATTGAGCGACTTGAAGCACGAGTCGCACGGGATAATTTCCTCAACACAGAGGAGCTGAATGCTATTTTGTGCGAAGAAATAGAGGATATGCTTTGTGCTGATGATACTCCACAAGGAGAATTATTTGATTTTTCCAAAAAGCCCTACGTGATATTGGTTGTGGGTGTCAACGGAGTTGGCAAGACCACCACTATTGGCAAAATGGCTGCCCAGCTCAAAAAAGAAGGGAAAAAAGTTATTCTTGGTGCAGCTGACACATTTCGCGCTGCAGCAGTGGATCAGTTGAGCATCTGGGCAGAAAGAGCTAGAGTTGAAATTGTGAAACATCAAATGGGAAGTGATCCTGCAAGTGTTGCATTTGACTCTGTAACCAGTGCTGTTGCTAAAGATGCCGATGTTGTGATAATTGACACTGCCGGCCGTCTTCACAATAAAGTGAATTTAATGAATGAGCTGACAAAAATTCGCAATGTAATGAGGAAGGTGATTC
>JAAZCF010000165.1 GCA_012513425.1 Bacteroidales bacterium | reverse complement strand
TTACCTGAATGGGAATGGCAACCTATTCCTTTACCTGAATGGGAATGGCAACCTATTCCTTTACCTGAATGGGAATGGCAACCTATTCCTTTACCTGAATGGGAATGGCAACCTATTCCAATACCTGCATGGGACCCGATTCCGTTACCAGAGTGGGAGTGGCCTACACTGCCTGAATGGGAGTGGCCAGAATGGGAATGGCCAATGATTGATCTTCCTTCACCTGCTTTTGAACCTGTACTTGCGCCAATAAGAGCCTGGGCAACTGATGCGCTGGCAGAATTGGCTTACATGGTAGAATCGTTGGAGCTTATATGGGATGTCGGCTGGGCTGTTGTAAGTACAACTATTAGTGAAAGTCTCTCTAGTCTTGGCGAGTGGCTCGTTACTGGATGGAGTACGGCTATCCAAGCATTAGGAGACGCTATGTCTAGCTTCGGCGAGTGGTTCATTACAGGCTGGAGTACAGTTATAGATACTGTTTGGACTGGAGTCAAAAATGGCTTCTCTGCTTTCGGAGCTTGGCTAAGTGAGCACTGGCAGATGGTTCTAATGGGTATCATTGGAGTACTTGCTGCTGTTGCTGTCGGAGCGTTATCTGTAGTAGCCTTACCATTCGAGGCGGCTGCCGGAGCTGTAACACTTGTAGGAGCTGCAATAGCTGCTGCTATCTCTGGGATTATATTACTTCTGGCACCATTCTGGGACGAAATTAAGGCATGGCTGTCGGGAGTTTGGGATGCAGTAGTAACCTGGGCTACGGACATAGGAAACACATTAGCAGAATGGGCTACTGACACTATAGATACGATAAGCCAATGGGTTGTAGATACTTCAGAAGCGATTGCATCGTGGGTCTCTGATACATGGAATTCCTTCACAGCCTGGGTATCCGACGTAGCCTCAGCAATATCTAGCTGGGCTAAAGATACAGCTCAAGTTGTAGCAGATTGGATTTCTAGTACTGCCACATCTATTGCTGGCTGGGTAAGTGGAACTACTAAATCTATTACTGGTTGGGTCTCTGAGACTGTTGCTAGCTTTTTAACATGGTCTTCGGAACTAATTAAAGCCTTCACAACAGCTACTCAGACAGCCCTACAAATCATAGGTGACTGGGTTAGCCGAGGTATTAAAGCAGTAGTTGACTTCGTAACCAACTTCGGTTCCGAGGTAGGTAAGATTCCAGGAAAGCTTTGGGATGCTATTAAAGACCTTCCTAAAACCTTTGCTGATTTAATTGGGGAGTTACCTAGCAAGATTCCTACAGTAGTTTCAGCTATTGCCAAGGAATTCGGTAAGTTACCTGGAGCTATTTGGGAAGCCATTAAATCTATTCCTTCTAAGGTTGGAGAAGTTCTAGGTAACATTAAGATACCTTCCTTTATTTCTAGTGGTAGTGGTATCACAACACAGGTAATAGAGGTTGGTAAAATTGCTGGATTCGCAAAAGGCGGTATTATAGACGAAGAATCCATTGTTCGTGTAGGTGAACGCGGCAGACGAGAAGCAATTATCCCATTGGAAAATCCAGGAGCAATGCAGCCGTTCGCCGAGGCAGTGGCGCGGCACTTGCAGGAATCGATAGCTCCTCAACCTGGTACGCAACAGTGGGGCGGCGGTCAACAAATCCTTTACGTGGGAACATTAATTGCTGATGACCGAAGCCTGCGTGAACTTGAGCGTAGAATGAATGTAATAAGATTGAATGAGAGCGCTAGGGGTGTTAGATAATGGGAATGAATATACGCGTTAACGGTGTCAAAATAAAGCAACCTAAAAACCCGTCCCTGTCTCACTACAATCTAACTAAGTCTGGTCGTCTTGCCAATGGTAAGATGACCATGGAACTTGTAGCTAAAAAGAGAAAACTATTCCTAGACTATGACGTCCTTAGTGGCAAAGACCTTGAGCAAATATTGAGCCTTATTGATGGTAATAACATGTTCTTTAATGTGTCCTATACTGAGAATGGAATTGAGCGTAGTTTTATAGCCTATGTAGGAGAGATTAGTAGAAAGCTGCACCGCGGCGGTGGTAATAACGGATGGTACTGGACTGACGTATCATTCAACTTCATTGAACAATAGGCAGGGGTGTTGCATTATGTTAACCGTGTCAAGTCAATTTATGGAAGCAATGCATGCTGATGTACGAGAGACACGGGCCAGGGTAGTTATGCACTTCCCTGGTCTTGACCCTTTGGAATTAACAGATGACGATATAGTTAGTATCGATATCCTGGAGGAGACGCAGACTGACTCTAAAGCACCCATAGGACGTGTTACATCTAATGAATGTACGCTCGTATTACGTAATGACAATAATAAGTTTACACCTACGAATGACCAGAGCCCTTTATATGGCAAGATATTGCCTAACGTAATATTTGAGGTGTTCTTAGGTGTAGTTACATCTGACGGTGTTGAGTATGTGCCTATGGGTACGTTTAGAACAGGTGACTGGGTAGCTCCATATGGTTCTATAGAAGCTACAGTGATAGGTAATGATAAGATACTACAATTGTCTTCTAAACCTATACCTAGCATCCCTACTATGTACGATGTTACTATAGCAGAAATATTTAAGAGATTATTCGAGGCTGTCGGTTTAACTGAATCACAGTATATTGTAGATGAATCATTGGATGGGCTGGTTAGAGTTGGATGGATTCCTAAAGGCGACTTTATTGATGTTGTCAGTGAGCTCGCTACCGCGGGCAACTGTTCTGTGTACGTTAACAGATTAGACCAGATAGTTGTTAAGTCGAATAATGTAACTTCTGAACCTGTAGATACATTCGGGGATTATGATTTAATCAATGACCTAGCCAATCCACAACGAATAAAGGACTTATACACGGGTGTTAGTGTTGCGTATTATAAGCCACAATGGGTAAATAATGTGGTACTTGCTACTATATCTGATGTTGTTATAGATGCACACGACACGATAACACTTTCTAATATAGAGTTTAACAAAGAGCCTGTTGACAATATACACATGATTAATGGTGAAGGCATGAGTGGTGTAGATGTTCGTATAGAGAACATAACTGCCAGGTCATGTGATGTAATACTTAAGAACACAACTGACAGCGAGCGCAGGATTACATTTGACATAGTAGGCTCTGGGTACCAATTGAATAAGTTAAGCGAAACAGTATACAATGAACAGGCGCGTGACAGCTGGGGAAATAAGCTATTTGAGGTGGATAACAAATTCATACAATCAGCTGAGGATGCTATAAAACATGCCAATAGTATATTAGAATTAGTTTCTGACCCCTATGCAGATTTTAATATTGTAGGTAGAGGTAACCTTGCTATTGAGGTTATGGATGCTATCTACATCAACGCCGCATCACAGGGTATAGTCAATAAACGTGTAGTTGTGCTACGTAATAAAATTTCCTACGACGGTGCTCTTAGTATTGACATGGACTGTCGTACACAAACTGGTGGGTGATGTGAATGAATGTAACTGAAGAGACTACAATCAGGTATTCAGGTAACTTATTGAAGAGTCCCAACCTCGAGGACACTGCAAATTGGATTATAGAGGGTTCGCCTACCTCCAGTGAGATGGGTATACTTCTTAATGATGGGGATACTGCTACCCAGGTAGTTGATTTGGAGAGTGTTGGTGGAGGTGAATCTATCAGTCATAGGATATTAACTATTGAGTTCTTTGGTAGGATATGTGCTATCACTGATAGTGATTTAAATAAGACGTTAGGCTCCGTTAGTGTAACAGTTGAGAACAGTGATGGGACTAGTAACACGAAGATGTTCTTTGTAACCGGTAAGGGTTCACTGTGTCAATACATGGATGAAGCGTTTGATGTGGACTATGGTGACGAGGTAGTTCCTACACGCGTCATCGTCCGTCTAGTTGGTACCGGACAGATACGTGTAGATAGATTGGACCTACGTATGGAGTATCTATTTGTCAAGAGAGCTGTATCAGATGAACTACCTGCCAACCTCGTACGGAATTCCTCTTTCGAGATATTTGAAAATGGCGTGCCGGCGTATTGGGAAGGTAACATGACTATAGCTGAAAAAGCATACGCATTGAACTATGGGAATTTTCCTGATGAGCATAGTCTGTGTATAACAGCTAACACCTTCATGCAGTATACTGGGCGTATTGGAGTAGGCTCAAATGGGATGCTTATCAGCTGGTATGCTAGTGGCGAGGGTGGTAGGTATGAAATATTTGGCGATGATAGGAGTATACTTGCATCCGGGACCGCTGGAGGTCTTACAGATGAATGGCGCCGAAAGTTTAAAGTATTACCTTATAAGATATTGAAGGATGCTAGCTCCATAGGAATACGCTTCATGGGCGATGGTACGATGCAGGGTGAGGTCTACATAGATGGTATAAAGGTAGAAGAGCTAAATCTACCTAGCGGTATGGAATATGACGCTGAACCATCTGCGTGGTTGCCTCATGAAGAAGATGTCATAATTGATGAGACCTCTTTCCTAAAACTAGCATCCATTAAAATAGGTGACGTGGACTACATAACTCAGTTCACGAAGGAAATGGTCCAGGATGTTTTAGATGGTGGCGAACCTACACCGGTGATTATCCCATTCGACCACTTACAACAATTTACAGGACTAGAGGTAGTGCCGCGTGAGGACGTGCCACCTGAACACTGCCATGTTACTATTGCAGGCACAGTGTATGCGATAGACGATGAGGAATTGAAAAATCGTAAATTTCCACTAGAGGCCGGCGAGAAGATTAGTATAATGGTTACCGATTCACCTCTGGAAACATTCAATCCTAAGTTCCATAACCACCAGGTGTTCGAGTTGGTCTTTGTAGAACCTATGGAAGGTACCTACACTGATTTTGTAGAAACATTCATGATAGGCAATGTAGACTGCTTGATACTGAGTGACCTGTCAATTAATGCAGAGGCGCTTGAGTACATTAGAGATAATTCTCATGTGATTAGTGCGCCCGTTGAGATAATGACTGAAGAAGTACTACGTGGTGTAACGCTCGTATTTAATGAGGCTGGTAAGAAGCTTCAGGTTACGGCGTTTGTAGTCACAGCAGATGGCAGGATGACTACAGAAGCATGGACACCTAACTGGGGCAAGGACCTCGAGTTACCAATGGGTGAAGTCACAACTGTAGGTTTCATATTGTCTAATGGACCATTAACAGAGGAATCATTTGTGACCGCGTTCGGGATTACTGTTAAAATGGTCGGTAAGGAATATTACTGGCTCTCCGAATTCCGCATCGGCGACATTGACTGTTTAGAATTGTCTGGTGTTCAATTGCGATCCGTATATTATGAACCAACGGCAGTAATTGAGTATGAAGATTTTTATCAACATGAAGGCTTTATATTAAGGTTAAAAGAAGAGTATGCTGATTATACACTGAAATTTATAGAAGTATATGCTAATGTTTACGTCGAAGAGTATGATTACAATTATCCTACCCATGGAGATATGAAGCTACCTGTTCGTGACTACTATGATCGTGGCCAAACTGCTCTTATCGTTGTCGTATCAAATCCAGACAACACCAAACACCAATATTTCGGTGTGAGGTTTGTGGAAAAAGAACCTGAACCAACAATTACAACTTACCGGAATATTGAAACTATACCGCTTTCCATCAACTATTATGAGGAGGAAAAAGTCTATTCCTGCCAGGTAGATTTTTACCATAGAGAACTAGGTGGTGGGAATAAAATAAGTGTTAAAGAAGGAGAGGTCCTAACGGGGCTAACTTATTTAATATTAGAAGAGTATATAGGAGGCATGGTTACTTTTTATGTAACATTTGGTTCTTATAGAAGTCCCTACATCACTCAGTATGTTGTAAGTGGAGAAGACCTCGTAATACCTTTC
Source organism: Bacteroidales bacterium (assembly GCA_012513425.1). Lineage (GTDB taxonomy): Bacteria > Bacteroidota > Bacteroidia > Bacteroidales > UBA932 > Equibacterium. Next base: position 49,006 of record JAAZCF010000165.1, on the reverse strand, counting down.
CCGTATACGATTAAAGCTACACGAAGACAAGACGTGTATCTATTAGGTCAATCAGCTAACAGTAACGAGGATGAAATAATATCAGAAAGGCTGTACTTCAATTTTAAAATTCAAAATTGGGGTTTAAACTTGAAATTCGATTATGGAAGCTTAAGTGGGGCTATTGAAGATATATATTATGAAGGCGGAGGCCACGCTTAAACCTATCTCACTTTTCGAAGTAGGCTTTTATAGAACAGCGCCGCGGCACGCTATAAATAACAGCTATGCGGTTTGTAATATAATAGTTATAGGAGGGTAGCGCCATGAAAAATGATGTGTTTAGAATACTGACTGACAGCCCTGCCATAAACAGTGCTGCGGCACTGTTGCTAACGTTGTTTGGCTTACTGTATGGCCCCAACGATATAACTAGAGCTGGAATGACCCTTGTAGTTCTACTTATTGTTTTAGATTGGATAACTGGCATTAGCGCCGCAAAGAAAGATTGTATAGATACCAGTAGTTATGGCATAGATGGTCTATTTAGGACTGTAGTTCTATTGCTACTACCTGCTATTGCCCACTTTATGGATTTATTCTTCTATACGCAAGGTTTGGTATCATACTTCATGATAGCTGCACTGGCGCGCCACCTGCTAAAATCAGTAATAGCAAATACCTACAGGGCAGGTTGGGCGCAGTGGGTGCCCACCGGTGCGCTGAATAAGCTTCTGGTATGGGTGTCAGATGAGATTGCTCACAAGGAAGCAAGAGCAAAACAAAGATATGATGAAATTCATGGAGGTGATAAAGATGGACTTAACTAGTGTGTACGCTATTGCAACTGCCATTGGAGTTATTGTGTTGGCTGTAACTGAGGTGCTCAAGAAGGCTTTTAATATTAAGAAACGTTGGGTTCCTCTAACAGCCTTGTTACTCGGTATGCTTATAGGCGTCGCCGCGGCACCGATACATGAAGCCTCATTGGCACAGTTACTATGGGGTGGTGGTATCGCCGGTCTTATGGCATCTGGCGCGTTTGATGCAGCAAAGACAGCATTAAGTAGGGAGGGAGATAAAGATGACGAAGCTAAGTAGACCGGATGTAGTCTTAGATAACAAAGCTCTTATAGGTGTCGTTGTAGATGATGTAACTACCATAAAGGGTATGGAAAGACCTGACGTGTATTTAGGTAAGAAAGCGCACAAAGTCATACTCGTTAATCCAGATGGTACACCATATGTAGGTGGCGGTGGTAGCGGCCCTGTTACATGGGGTTCGATTATCGGCAAACCTTCCACATTTCCACCGTCGGCACACGAGCACGATATTTCAGATGTAAACGGTCTACAGGCCGAATTGGCCAATCACAGCACCCGCATTCAAAACTTAGAAGATACAATTCCCGACGATATTGTAGATGGCGAAACGATTATTACTGAAAACGGTAAATTAGTGGTGAAATCAATTGCGGGAGTAGAAGTTACAACGGATGAGATTAATGCGTTGAAGGGCGTAACAGAAAACGTACAACAGCAGATAAACGCATTAAGTAATGTAGGTAACTTTAGTACAACTGTAGACACCTATGCAGAATTAAGTAGTCTAAACGTGTCAAATAACGACATGGTTATTGTACTTGAAGATGAAACGAAGAACGGCGCTTCTACGATTTATATCTACAACGGTAATGAATTTGTTTTCGCCGGTGAATTTAAAGGTGGAGAAATACGAGACTTTACAACAAACCCTATCGACTTACAAACCGAGACAACAAACATTTTACCGAAAACTCGTTATGAAAAACAAAACGCTAGTGAAACAGCATTTATTGACAGTTCAGGTAAAATTACCGCTACAAACGTACAAGACGCAATTAAGCAGACGTATGCTAAAGCGGAACAGAGTTCAAGTGGCGGTATAACGGTTGTAGATAATCTAACGTCTACTTCTACTACAAGCGCATTGAGCGCGAATATGGGACGTGTCCTTAATGAGAAAATTGAACAACTTGAGGTTGGCGGCTCGGTATCTTGGGAAAATATCGAGAATAAGCCTACTAAATTCCCACCTACATCTCATAGCCACAGTGTAAGCGACATAACGGGTTTACAGGCTGAATTAAATAGCTTGAAAAGCCGAATAAGTGAATTAGAGTTAGAAGTTGATTTACTCAAAAACGGCACAGACGATAAAGTGCTACAGTATTTAGTTAAAGAACGCATCATCACAAATGTAATTGACGAGCCGAGAAAGGGTATGGTTGATGTTGTACAATATCCAGATGATTTGCAAATCGGTGAAAACTTCATTGTGGAACTAAAGGAGGTATAACATGTTACAAGAAAAAGTAATCTATCCAGAAATGGCTCCAAGAGGAGAAATTAAAATTGAATTATTTGACGAGTTGACGGGTAGAAAAGTCGATGAAGCGAATACACATAACTTTATTAGTAAAGCTGTTGGAAGCTATTTATATCGACTAGCAATTAAAGGGCTGTTTATCCGTAATAAAGCAACGGGTGGACGTGATGTGTACGGGGACATTAGAGATGTGTTTCGAACATTAGTCTTAACTGACGCATCTCACCCAGAAGACCCTGACAATGAATGGTTACTAAAAGGAAAAGAAATTGGATACGCACACACGCATGAAACGTATAGTGGTAGCGACGTGCTACGCGGTACGTATAACACAAAAGAAAGTTATACCAATTTAGAACGAGTACACATGGTGTTCGATTTCCCAAGTCATGCGGGGAATGGAGTATTTCAAAGCTTGTATTTTATTGGGGAGTCAGAAGTGTTAATGTATAACTGGCAAACCACATTACCTAATTACTTTAACCGACCATTACAATATAACGTTGCTGGAAAATATCATAACGGACTAATTTATGTACTTGGTACTGATACTAGTAGTACTGGTAGTACTAGTAGCGGTAGTAGTAATAAGCTGCGAGTATTTGATAAGCAGTTTAATCTGCTAAACGAGTATAATCTACCTAGCTCTTTTGAAGATTTTGAGATTGTTGGGGATAAGATTTATTTTGCTAGAAATAGCAGTTCCCAACCGTTATACGTAGCGGATTTAAACAACCCTGCTGCGGCTACACCAGTTAGTGTATCTTTACCAAACAATTACAACGCTCGTGGTATTGTATGGGACGGTAGTAAGTTTATAGTTAGTAGTAGTGGTGCTACACATCAAATTACAGAGCTGGATAGTAATTTCAATGCGATAAATAACAAAGAGATTGGTTCTTTGGCGAGTGGAAGTGCAAAACTGAGATTTGAGGAAGGACAACTTTTGATTACAACTAACTATTATACTGAGCGTACAAGGCGCGTGTCCTCAGATTACTCATTAAGTAATTTCAACATGCCAGACTTTTTATGCGTATTTGATGATAAAATGCTACTCAATAGTGGATACGTGATGCCAAAAATGAATATTGCGTCACGGGCACTATTAGACGCACCGGTTACAAAAACAGACCAATATACGATGAAAATAACGTACGACTTTGTCTTAGATATAGCAACTGAGGGCTAAACGTTGAAGGAGGTGATTGTAGATGAAAGAGTTCTTCAAGAAACGCAATAACAAAATGTTCTATATGACGCTGATTTCGCAAATCCTCGTCGCCGCGCAAGCTGTGCTCGTGTTGTTTGGCAAGGGCCACTTATTGGATACAGTTTTACAAAATAAAATCTTAGCTGCAGCTGATGCAGTGCTTATAGTATTAGCTACACTTGGTGTGGTAATTGACCCGACGACTCCTGGCTTTAATGACGAAGAGGAATGAATTATGGAGCTCACCGAGAAAAATCGGTGGGCTTCTTTAATTTTACGGACTCGTATTTTTATTTAATACAAGTCCGTGATAATATAAGGCTTATAATTATATTAGGGGCCTATCACGGGCTTGTATCGAGGATTCTGGGCTTGTAACGTGTTAAAAACCCAAAGTTTTAATTTATAAAAACCAAAATTTTTCCGAAACTTCTTATTATATATTATATAGGGTAATGAGGTAGAAATTCGGTAAATATTTTCCAAAGTCGTCTACGAAAGAATAGTATATAATAAGCATAGAAAGGGGAGAATAAGATGAAATTTCGCAATGTTCTTATAACCACTGGGTTTGTAGTCTCTGTAGGAGTTGCATACATAACAGGTTATAACAACGGTATTGAGGATATGCAGCCAAAACTAGTGGCGGTGAGTAACGAGGCTACAGATTACTTAAAGGAGGTGAGACATCTAAATGAATTGAACAAGGCTCTTGTAGATGCAAATGACTATCTACTAGAGCAACTTGAACGGCCGGTTTATTTGTCAGATATGGACGTTACCTTTAATAAGAACTTCAATGTAGCAAAGTTTAGAATTTCTGCCTATTCGCCTTATGATGACCGCAACGGCATTAATTCAGATGGTAATCCTAACAGTACTGCTACAGGCACTAAACCTGGACCAGGAACATTTGCAGTTGACCCGAACATTATACCTTATGGTTCTGAGATGATTATCCTCTATCCTGATGGCACTGTAGAGCGCGGGCGCGCTGAGGATACGGGTGGAGCAATAAAGAATTATCGCATAGATGTATTTCGTCATACCTACGCCTCAGCGATGAAGTTCGGCATTAAGGATGCTACAGTGATATGGTATAAGCAAGGAGGTGAATAAACTCAGCGGCGCATGAATAATATTGAAAAACTAATTGAAGAACACAAACAAATTGACATCTTCTGTATTGGAACACCGAACATCAAAGGCGATGCAGTTGGCCCACTTGTAGGTACTATGTTGAAACTACACACCTTTGAGAAAGATGTTCAGGTGCTTGGTACAATAGAATCACCGATTAATAGCTTTACTTATAATACAAAACTTGAGCAGCTGCGCCCCGGCGCTTTGGTGATTGCAATTGATGCGGCTGTAGGTCTTAACCTTTGGTGTTATGAAATACTACAGGGATCCATTAATCCAGGCTCAGCATTAGTGAAAACAGTTAGCCCTGTAGGTGATATCTCAATCAAAGCCTACACTGGAACTACAGTCGGTGAAATGTTATCTGCTGATAGTTGGAATGTTGCGCTGCTCGCCTACAAAATAACCTACAAGCTGACAGATCTGCTTAAAGTACAAAAAAGGGTATATATATAGTAATTAATTTTATTATTGAAAAAAGGCCATTATTTTAATATTTTAATTATCTTAATTATTTTAGAAATCTCAATTATCTAACCGACCTTTTTAAATTTTTGTTTTCAAAAAATAAAAATCATTTTGTTTTTTATAAAGGCCCACCCTATCCGTGACGGCTTAAATAATTAAGATAACCAAGATAATTAAGAAAAAACACAAAAACGAGATAAAGGAGGGATTTCCATGGAGTTGCAAGTTATTGAGCACACGAAAGAACGTTATGGATTTGCCTACAGTCACACAGCGATTATCCGCACACTTGTAGATGTAACAAAACATCATGACGAGGTTGTAGCTCAGACAAGTATAGAGTGTGGTTACCACCCAGCTGGTTACGGATTGTATGGCCCATCAACTATTAAGCCAACTGAAAATCCAAACGAGTATGTAGTTAAATGGCATACTGCTTCATCTTGTGATTAATTACGCCAAAGAACTCTTGAAAGAATTCGTGAAAAAATATGCTTACAAAAGTTCTTTCTATATAGTATAATTATATATGTAAGAACAAATTATAAATTAGGAGGAGATTGAACTATGGAATTCAAAACTGTATCCGCATTTGTAGCCCATTTAGAAAGTATTGAGGACACTGCTGTTGATAAGCAGTACGTTATCGACACTTTGAAAGAAATCACTGCACGTCCTGCTTCTGGCCAACGTCGTGGTCAACTTGCTGGTCTAACTCTTGAAGAAATGACTGATGAGCAATTGAAACGCGAAATCATCAATGCGAAATCTGTTCTTTACAAAGCTATTCAACGCGGTGCTTCTCAAGAAACTATTGAGAAAAACCAAGCTCGTGTTGACGCTGCATTAGAGGAAAAAGCTCGCCGTGAATCTTTAAAAGCTGAAGCACAGCCGGAAGAAGAAGAGGTTTACAGCGAACAAGCTGAGTTTTAATTCTGTAATAGGAGGCGCGTCTTAGACGCTCCTTCTCTGAGGCATCCAAGGCTATTATATTCGTTCCCCCTTCAACAACCTCCACACTTGGGTGCCTCAGAGAAGGCTACGCCTTTATTTTTTGATTTGAATTTTTAAAAGTTTTAAAAAGGAGGGACAGCACGTTGACTAAAACAGAGGCTGTAGATAGGCTTCTAGAGTTAGCAGACCAGATTTATGAATCATTGCATGAGATGGAAGATATTCTACAAGAAGTTGCACCAAAACAACTACAGATGGCTAAATCTTATTGGCTTGCCCATATTGATGGTGCACTAGAAAACAGATATGGGTACATTAGCAAAAGCTTTGTTAGCTTTGAAGACACTTTACGTAATTTAGAGGAGATGGAGTAATGGCTAATCAAAAACCAAAACCGCCAAAAGGATTCGACATCAGCTTGGCGGACGCAATATTAGAGTTTCACCTGGGTGTAGATGAAATTCAATTCCTAGGCGAACTAACTGCTAAGAGACAGATTGCACACGCTGTTGTAGGTCACAATGTTTACTATAGAAGGTCTACTATAGAAGGGTTGTTCAATGGGAAACAAGCTGATAATAAATGAACAGTTTATAGAAATACGTTGTGACCGCGGCGATGCTGCAACGCTGGAACTAGTGAATAAAATTCCATACGTACATAGAAATCGTGTCAACACTGTGTTTCGGACAACTGTACGTAATATCGACTTAGTATTGAAACTGTTTAGAAATATTGATGAATCGAATATTGACAAAGCGCCACCTGCGGTGCAGCGTATCTATGATAAAGAAATGCAGCGCCGCAGCGTTACGAAGGCGTTATTAGAACATGGACCAACAGGAGATCCAGGCTTCTTGTGGCCTCATCAACAGCTTGGCAGGGAGCTAGCAGAAGTTAACAACAGGTTTGCGTTCTTCTATGACACACGCACTGGAAAGACACCTATGAGTCTACAAATCATTGTAGATGACATCAAAAGAAATCCGCATCATAAGTGGCTAGTGCTGTGTCCTCTGATCTTAATCGAAAACGCTTGGCTTGAGGATGCTCGGAACATATTTCCAGAGCTGAGAGTAGTTAATCTACACGACACGAGCAAAGCTAAAAGACTAGCGAAGTTCAAAGAAGATGCAAATCTGTATATCACTAACATTGAGTCATTTGTTCAGTATCGAGAACATATTGAAAAACTAGGAATTCACGGTTGCTTTGTAGATGAGAGCTCAGCAATGAAGAGTAGTAGTTCGAAGTTTGCAAAAGCAGCTGTAGAATTTGCTTGGAATGTGAAGCGATGGTACTTATTATCTGGAACTCCTGCACCTAATGGTGAGTGGGAGTACTACAGACAACTACAATCTATTGACTTTTACGGTGTGCATAAATCTTGGACACAGTTCAAGCAATACTTCTTCGAGAATGTCTCGCGTAATCCGCAATATGAGAAGTTGAAAGTGCGTGAGGATAGACGAGAAGAATTGCTTTCTTTGATTAAGTCTTATTCACTGTATGTAGATAAAGAAGACGTATTAGAGACACCTGGCCGCGACTTCATTGAGGTTGAGTTAACAATGCCTAATGAATTGAAAGAGCACTACAACAAGCTGAAGAAACAACTGTACTTAGAACTAGGCGACAACATTGTCATTACAGCGCCTAGCACTGCAGCAAGTCTCAATAAATTGAATCAGGTCACATCTGGATTTATTATAGACACTGAGGCTATGAAATACAATAAGATACATGGTATACCTCAGCAAGAAGTACATCTACTATCTGAGTACCGGTTTGAGGCACTTGATAAGTTGCTGCAGGGTCTTGGTGATGAGCAGGCCATTATATGGTGTATGTACAAGAAAGAGTTTGAGATATTGAAGAAAAGGCTTGGTGATAAGTGTGCTCTCGTTTACGGTGACACTAACATTAATGAAAAGAACGCAGCTATTAGAGCATTTAAGGAGGAGAAAGTCCGCTACCTCATTGCCAATCCGGCGTCTGCGGACAAAGGACTTACACTCACTAATGCACACATCGCGATATATTTCAGTCTTGGGTATAGTTATGAATTGTTCAAACAAAGCATCGAGAGAATATATGGTTCAGTGGTCAAGCAACCGAAGCGATGCAAATATTATATCTTCATTGCTAAAGGAACAATTGACAGAGTTATCTACAATACAATTCGAAGTAAAGGTGACATGAGTATGGACGTTCTAAACCATTTGAAAGGAGGCCTGTAGATGCACATTAAAGACTCTCGCGTCACTAATCCGAGAAATGTACTGGTACAGGTCCCTGGCTGGGTTGCTAGAAAATGGGCTCTAAAAGAGGGAGAGACGCTGGGGGTGCATATAAGTGAAGATGGAGAAGCCCTTATCATCCGACCAAACAAAATACTCGCAGGAAGCAACACTAACAAGAAAAGTGAAAGAATGGTTGGAAGTTCAGCCTGACATTCATTTCTACAAAGCATCAGATAGATACAACAAGGGAATACCTGACTTCATAGCGTGCGTTAGAGGCAAGTTTGTAGGTATTGAGTTGAAGGCGAAAGATGGTAAACCTACACCACATCAGCTCCTGTTCATAAAGCAGCTACAAGATGCTGGAGGTATTGCAGGTGTATGTTACACACTAGCAGAAGTAAAAGCACTTGTAGAAAAAGCCAGGAAATGAAAAGAATAGAGGAGCTGTTGTTATTACCAAAGACAGAAGAAGTGGTTACTGAGCTTATTGAATTAAACCAAGGCCTCATACACGCACAATTACGAAAATTCTATTTGGAAGATGATCTTGACGCTATAAGCTTTGCGTACGAAGCATTATTTAACGCCATACTCAATTTTAAGCCTAATAAGAACAACAAATTCTCAACCTACGCCACTGTCTGTATTTACAATAGATTAGGCTCTTATGTGAGAAGTATAAACACCCAAGCAATACTGAATACAATATCTTGCAACCAACCTATTAATGAAGATGATGAGGATGGAATGACATTACTTGACACATTTGAAAGTCCGTTTACTGCTGAAGATGAAGCAATAGCTTCACATGGTGTCAATAATATATTACAGTCATTGAAAGAATGCTACAATGCTTTAAAAAATCCATTGCATAAGAGGATTGTAGGTGCATGGATTGAGTCTAATTTTGGAAAGACACATACAAAGATTGCTGAAGAACTACAATGCTCGCAAGCATATGTAACGCAAGTATTGAAAACATTTAAAAATACATTAAAGAACAAATTGGAGGAAATGGAATGAATCGTAAAAAGCATAAAAGATTCGAACGCTTGGTTATCGGTTTTATCATCTTTGTTTTCGCACTAACGATAATCAGTTACGTGTTCTATGGTTTCATTGTTTATAAAGCTGTAGAAAATCCGGAAATGATTGGTGAGTGGATTAATAGATTGATAAATTCAAGTGTGGGGGGAACGGAATGAATATATCAAAATTATTTGAGTTGCAACGACAGTTAGACGAACATATAGTGCGAGAGCATCCGCCAAAAGAAGGCGAAGATCGTCTTGCAAAGAAGATTCTCGCGCTGCAAGTAGAACTTGGGGAACTCGCAAACGAATGGCGTGGTTTCAAGTTTTGGAGCTATGACCAAGAGCCGAGAATTGAAAAAAGAACGTATAAGACATGTCCATCGTGTAATGGTGAATATGATGTCGATTCATGTTGGATGTGTGGTAATAGAGGTCAAGTAGCGGTTAAAATTATCAACCCGTTGTTAGAAGAATACTTGGATTGTTTGCGCTTCATTTTGAGTATTGGGTTGGAATTAAATTTTACAGATATTGATGTTTGGAAATTTAAAGAAATAAACATTACTAATCAATTTATCGAATGTTTAGGAGCAGTCTATAGCTTACATGTCCAAAAGAAAGTCAGTGGCGAAGTGCCTAGAATAATGTATGAACACTTATTAGCTTATCTTATTGGGTTAGGAAAAATGCTCGGATTCACTTGGGAACAAATCGAAGAAGCGTATTTTGACAAAGTCAATAATTGGGGGACTAAAAATGAATAAAAACCTAACAGTAGTTATGAGAAATGTTGGTAAAATTTTAATGAACCGTGTTCAAATGGGAATATCCTATGAAAGTTGGAGTGACGAACTTTCTTACAGAGAAATCAAAACAAGTTACTTAATCATTAAAGAACAACTAAGAGAGCTTATTGGTGACATTACTGAATTATCAGCAGATGAGTTAGAAGAATTAGGCTTTAAAAAATGGGAAGAAGAAAGCGAGTTATACTTAATTCCGTTATGGGCATTTGACTTAATTCCAGATGGTACGGAGCTAGAATGTATTGATGGAGATAAAGCTATTAAGGGCAAAGACGAAATAGATTTAGGTACGCTTTTTGGGTGTATTGCGTGGGGTTTTAAACCTAAGTATAATTGAATTTGAAGGAGAGTAAAAATGTTGGAACAAATCAAAGATGCTATTGCACATGAGCTAGGCTTAACTGATGACTATATGGATGGAACTTATTTATATTACTTAACTAGATGTAAATCGGCTTTTGCAGTAGGTACTATGACTCTGGAAGACTTCAAAGAAATTGACGAAGAATTATTGGACAATATATTTAATGCAATAGAGCCATTTTTTATCGAACAAGCTGAACGTATTAAGGAGTTAGAGCTAGAGATAAAAGATTGGCGAGCAGAAGTCCAAAAATGGCAACAACTTTATAAAGAATCCGAAATGAGGTATTTGGAAACAAGCGAATTATTGCATTTAACAATAAGTGAAAACCAGCGCTATAAACAAGTGTTGGAAGAAATATCAAATGCTGATTGTAGCTTAGAAGGATTGGATGCGGAAAGAGAATTAGATAGGATTACTGATATAGCACTTAAAGTATTGGAGGATTTGAAATGAAAGAAGTTGCAAGCTGTATTCTTGAAGTTGGCCGCGTATCTGGTCGTAATGCAAAACTTGAATTACTACGCAAATATAAAGATGTACCTGGTTTCAAAGAAATTTTGCAGTTTATCTACAATCCATACATCCGAACTGGAATTGCTAAGAAGAAACTAGGCAGAGACGTAACCCTACCGGCTGATTCAACTGATATTACTTGGGAAGATGTAGTTTCATATTTTACTAAGAATCAAACAGGTGCTGACAAAGATGTTGCGTTTGCTAAATCGTTTATCAATCAGTTTGAGCACGGCTCTGACGAACATACCCTTGCCGTAGCGATGGTAACTAAGACGCTGAAGATAGGTGTTACTGAGAAGACTCTTAACCAAGTTTATGGTGATGATTTCATTCCTATGATTGGTATCATGAAGGCTGAGAAGTATGAAGACTACAAAGATAAAGTGAAAGGGCCTTTCATCGCCACAGAGAAGCTTGATGGCTCTCGCCGCCTACTTGTTAAAGAGAACGGACAAGTTTCTATGTACACACGCTCAGGTCTTCCTGATGAAGGACTTGTAGATATTGAGACAGAAGCTGTACATTTACCAGACAACTGTGTGTATGACGGTGAGCTACTAGCTATTGGTCAATTCGAGAATGCTATTGAATTGCGTCAGGCTACTAACGCTATTGCTAACTCTAAAGGTGTTAGAAGTGGACTTACCTACAACATCTTTGATATGGTGCCGATTGATGACTTCAAACGTGGTGTGTCTAAACATGACGCCGTAACGCGAAAAATCATGTTAGGGGCCCTATTTGGAGATGAAAGCATTGAGTGTCTTGCACCTACAAAGTATAAGGAAATCATTGCACAATATAAAGTTTCATATGACTTTAAGTACATCAAGTCAGTTCCAATTCTTGGTGTCGTTAATACGGAAGAAGAAGTCATGGCAATGGCAAAACCAATTTGGCAGCGCGGCTTCGAGGGAATTATGCTAAACACATTTAAAGGTAAGTATGACCTCACTAAAGACCGTAGCCGTGACATCTTAAAAGTCAAGAGTGTAGAAGAACATGTATTGAAAGTTGTAGATTTGGAAGAAGGTAAACCAGGTACGAAGAATGAAGGTAAACTTGGTGCATTGATTGTAGAATACAAAGGTCACAGAGTTGGAGTCGGATCTGGTTTAGATGATGCTATGCGCGAGAAGTGGTGGAAGAATCCAACACTGATTGTAGGTAAGTGGATTGAGATTGACTGTTTTGGTGAATCAAAGAATAAGCAGGGTGGTATTTCATTAAACTGCCCAATATTCAAACGTATTGCTGGACAGGAGTAAGGTGATGGCAAGTGTGCAAGAAGGATGACGGTTTAGAGTACATTCGCCTAATACGGAAGAATGATCTAGACACAGCGCCGCGGCATCCTAAGATTATTGCGAAAACTTTCCAGATGTGCGGCTACACTATAGGCTTCGTGGTTAGTGATAGAAAAGATAGAAGACACGGTGTAGTTGACACGCCTGCTCCACTTTCTTATTATGCAAAGAATATGTTGGATACTATGTTTAGGAGGTGGTAGGTTATGCTAATGACTGAGCTACGCAAGCGATTCATAAACGATGTGCAAACAAAGACAGCTCCAGAACTGCTTGTAGTTGCTGTTAAGTTACCCACAGGAGCAATTGAGATACTTGCAATTACATCTGAGCTTACAGAGAAAATACAGCACTACATGGATGCTTATGACGATGAATTCAAATTAAAGTCAAATCCTGCAAACAGAATTATAGGCTATAAGCTAGTATAAAGGAGGAAACTACAAAGTGATTTTTGCAATAGATGGCGCTAGTCGCCGCAACGGTAAACCTGACTGCTTATCTGTAGGTTCTGTCTTTTGTATATACCCTGACGGTACTTTTGGTAAGCTGGTCAGTTCTGAAAATGGCTCAACGAATCAGCGCGGCGAATTAACCGCATTGGTAAACGCTCTTAATAAAGGGTTATATTGCTGCCGTAATGGTAGTACTGAAGAAATCATGCTAATTACTGACTCTGAATATATCTACAATTGTCTTACTAAAGAATGGTATGTCAATTGGCAGATTAAAGGCTGGGTTACTGCAGAAGGTAATCCAGTAAAGAATAAAGACTTATGGGTCAAAGCCGCAGCGCTGCTGGAACAACTACATGATGATGACTTTGAAGTGTCAGTATTCCATATAAAAGGTCATTTGGTTTCTGTAGGTAAGGTTACAGCACGTAAGACTATTGAGGCGGACCCATCATTGAAGTCGCTTTATGACCTTGTACAACAAAAGTATGACGAAGCAGAAGTAAAATACGCAGATAAGTTTACACATGCGCGAGAGCTGTTCAGAGCAAACCATGGCTATGATGCACCTATAGAAACGTTTAGAGAAATGATTGTGTGTAATACAGTAGCTGATTTATATGCTGGTTATGTTGCAGATAAGATTGACTCAGGTAGTGTGGTATAGTAAATAAAATTACTTAGTTCAACCACATATAGGTATAGTATAATATTAGTGTAAGGGTTTATAAAAGCATAAATTGAAAAGTACTAGGAGGTAATACAGATGTCAAAAGTGTATGTTATCAACAACATGAATCACAGCTTCCATAAAGCATCTAAATACGGCACAATACATTATGTCACTAAAGGTAAAGTGCCTATATTCAAGACTGATGTAGTTAAGAATATGCTACGCAACGGTCTTAAGGACTTCAATATAAAAGAAGATTATTTATTACTATCAGGTCCATCAATCATGTGTATTCTAGCTACTATGATTGTTATGAATGGTAAAGACCCAATAAAAGTGTTGGTTTTCGACGCTAAAGAACAAGACTATATTGTTAGACATTTAACTATCTAGGTCTCTGCACCTTATAACGGGTGTTGTAGATAAATACAAAATACTACAAAGTGGAGGAGAATTCGTATGGAAAACAAAAAAGAATTACAAGTCAAAGACGAAAACTTATTAGCTACTCAATCTGAGGAGCCTCTTGGATTTGAAGAAGAGGAAGAAGGGGACTTAATTGTACCTCGCGTAAAAGTTGTACAAACGCTTAGTCCAGAGCGTAAAGACAAACTCGCTGATGAAGGCGACATTATCAACTCACTTACAAAAGAAAAGCTTAATGGCAAAGTATTTATTCCAGTGTTCAAATTTAACAACAATATTTGGTGGAAACCACGCTCCGAAGGTGGAGGCATTCAATGTATTGCTCGCGATGGTAAAGTTGGTGTAGCTTCTGATGGTACTACACTACTATGTAAGGTTTGTCGTAAAAATGAATTTGACAACTCAAAACAAGGAGCTGAAGCTATTCCGAAATGTACTAAGTACCTTAACTTCTTCGGTTTCTTTGCAGGTGAAAGAATGCCAATTATTTTGAGCTTTGCTAAGACAAACTACAATGAGGGTAAGAAATTATACAGCTTAGCAAAAGTTACAATGCAAAATATGTGGCACTTTGGCTATACTCTACAAGAGAAGCTTGTATCAAAAGGTAATAATGAATGGTATATTATTACTGTTGCGCCTGCTGGCCCTACTTCTGAGGAAGACCGCGAATTCGGTATGCAGCTATATAAAACGTTCCGTAATAGAACTGACCTTAATATTGACCTTGACGACACTGCTGACGTTGCGGGCCCATCTGTTGGTACTACAACAGACATTGAAAATACTGAGTTCTAACGCAACTTGTAGGGTAGGGAGTCAGTAGCTGGCTCCCCATTCTACTGTATAAGAGGAGGCGGTTAAGATTAAATGGTCAGAGTATAGAAACAAAATACTTGCAGAATTAGACAACGAAGCATTCTTCCTCAGTGAGTTGAAAAATATAGCAAGGCGAGGCAACGAAATAAAAGCCGAATGTCCATTTAAACATCTACATGAGAAACAAACGGACAACACACCATCGTTCACAGTTAACTTGGACAAAGGTGTATATTACTGTCAAACTTGTCATAGTAAAGGTAACGCACATACTCTTTACAAGCATTTGTATAATCTGACAAGTGAACAAGCATGGTTTGAGTTAGGTGATGCTCTAAAAATTGAACGACCAAACAGCTCAAAACCAGCTAGGCCTGAGATTGATGTAGACCTTGTAGCCGAATACCATCAAGCCTTGATGAAGCTCACTGGCCCAATACGACAAGTACTACGGGAGCGCCGCGGTTTAACCGATGAAACAACAGTCAGATTCCAGCTTGGTTGGGACGGAGAACGTATAACTATTCCAATCTATGATGAGTTCAACACACTAGTCAACTTTAGAAGATACAAATGGAACTCGACAGACGACCAATGGAAAGTACTAAACTATGTAGATGAGTATGGCAACACATATGGTGAAGTTCGTATCTTTGGTATTGAAAACCTAGTAAATGATGATATTGAAGAGGTTGTCTGGTGTGAAGGTGAGATGGACCGCATCATCGCTGAGCAGTATGGCTTCCCAGCCGCGTGTCCTACATCTGGTGCCGGTACATGGAAACCAGAATGGATACGATATTTTAGAAATAAAAAGCGGGTCTACATCGTTCAGGATAATGATGAAGCTGGTCGTAATGCTACAAAGAAACTTTGTGAGAAACTTTGTAGAGCTGTAGAGGTTTATGTAATTAACTGGCCAGAAGACTTCCCGCATAAAGGTGACGTAACGGACTTCTTCGTAAAGTGTGGCTACTCTGCTGAAGACTTTAGAAAATTACTAGATAACGCAACTAAGTATGTTGATCCGTTACTTGGCGAAACTTTGGCTGAGGAAGTTGAAGCAAAAGATGTTCATCTAGCTGAGTCTGCCGATGCATCTTTGTATGGTAAGCGGATTCAAGTGCCTATTATGGTGTCTGGTAAAGACCCTACACCGTATATTGCACCGAAGAAAATAAGAGCATACTGTGGTGATGCAGCTGACTCTGAAAAGAAAGCTTGTCAGTCTTGTAGATTATGTATGTATGCTGGTGAAATGACTAAAGAGCTAAAAGCTTCTGACAAGGACTTAATGAAGCTTATCAAGGTCACAGAAAAGCAACAACACGCAACAATTGTAGAAATGCTTGGTATTAACAAAAGTTGTCCAGCGTTTACAATAACAATTGAAGAGCACATGAACATTGAAGAAGTTCGCATGATACCGAAAGCAGAAGCAAATTTTGGTTTTGCAAAGGAACACGAGTATGTAGTTAGGAACGGATACTATATAGGTAACAACATCAAGACAAATAAACGCTACACGATGGTTGGATATATGTTTCCGGATCCACAGTCACAGTATGCAACCTATATCTTTGACAAGGCGTATCCTGAAAAGGACATTATCAGTGACTTCGAGATGACTGAAGACGTTTATGAACGATTAAAAATATTCCAACCAAAACCAGGACAATCTGTAGAAGATAAGATGAATGAAATTCACAAAGACTTAGAGCGTAATGTCACTTATGTATGGGACCGCCGCGACGTTGCCATTGCTGTAGACCTTATCTATCATACTATATTACATTTTTACTTCCAGAACCAGTTCATTAAACGTGGCTGGGGGGAAGTACTAATCATAGGAGATTCTGGGCAAGCTAAGTCTACTCTTGTAGAACGTATCATGAGTCACTACAGACTAGGAGAAATGCACTCAGGTGAGTCATCAAGACGTACTGGTCTAGTCTACAACATCCAGCAAACGAATAAGCGCTGGTTTCTTGTGTGGGGTGCTTTTCCATTAAATGATGGAGGACTGTTGTGTATCGATGAATTGTCTGGGCTATCTGAAGAAAGCCTTGCTGAAATGTCAGACGTGCGTTCATCTGGTATCGCGAAGTCTACTGGTGTTATTACAGCGGAAACTTCTGCAAGAACGCGGGCTATCTATATTTCGAACCCTAGAAACGGAAGACCGCTCAACACTGAAACGCATGGTATAAGTGCTGTACTTAAACTGTTCGGTAAAACAGAAGATGTACGGCGGTTAGATTTAGTTGTGGGTGTTGCGTATAATGACATTGACCCTTCTATTATCAACAAGTCTGTAGATGATATGCCTGAGGTTCTACACGTGTATGACTCTGACTTATGTAACTTACGCGTTCTTTGGGCATGGAGTCGCAGGCCAGAAAACGTGAAATTTGAACCCGAAGCTGTTGATGCAATATTAAGTCATGCAACTGACATGGGTCGTAAGTATAGTTCCAAGGTGCCAGTAGTTGAGGCTGCTGACCAACGTATAAAAATAGCAAGGCTTTCGGTTAGTTGTGCGGCTTGTATGTTTTCTACAACCGATGGTGAAGACCTTGTAGTTAAAAAGGAACATGTAGATTTTGTTGTGAACTTTATGAATAGACTCTACAGTTCTAAAGCGCTGGGTTACGATAAGCTGAGCGAAATCGACAAAGCTCAAAGCGATGCGTCTAAGAATACAATTGAAGCGCTTGTTAAGAAGTTCCTTGTACTGCCTATTATGGACCACAACGAAACTGTTGACATATTATACGGCTTACCTTACTTCAGCCGAAGTACACTAGAAGACTACACAGGTCTGCCTAAAGACGAACTAAGAGTATTATTGAAGTTCTTGACAAACAACCACCTTGTAGAAAAAGTTCGTGGGGACTACAGACGTTTCCCACTTGGTACAGAGTTCTTAGAGTACTTAAGAGCCAACAGGATTACAAGACAGCAAGTTGAGGAAGCGCGTAAAGAGTTCTATAGTTCAGCTGATTTTTAAAGGAGGAGAGCTGATTGAACAATATTACAAAGCTTTATGAAGAATCACAAAGGGTAAATAATCCGGAAGCATTTCTAGCGCAGTTTACAAATTGTAGAGTATTATCTACAGTAAGTCAAGATGAAGATGAAGAACAATGGCTTGCAGTTCGCACAAAAGGTATCGGAGGTTCGGATATTGGTACTATATGCGGAGTGAACAAATATTCCTCCGCACGACTGCTGTATTTCAAAAAGACCGGACAGTATCAAGATAACGAATCCCTTAACATGAGTGAGGTAGCGCTGGAGCGTATGAAGTGGGGACACAAACTAGAGCCTATTATCGCTGACGAGTTCATGGAGCGTACCGGTAAGAGGGTAGTTATATGTCCAGCAACACTGCGCCACAAAGACTATGAATGGGCATTAGCGAACATTGACCGTGTGATTGTAGATGATGAAGAGAAGCCTATTGGCATCTTAGAAATTAAAACAGCGGACGCTCGGATGCTTAAGGACTGGGAAGAAGGTGATGTACCTACTTCGTATATTTACCAACTACAATGGTACTTATGGATAACAGGTCTTAAGTACGGCGCCATCGCGGGGCTTATTGGTGGGAATAGATTTGTTACACTAGAAGTGTATCGTGACGATGATTTGATTAAGAACACAATATTCCCAGCTGCTGATAAATTTTGGAACTATCATGTAAAGAACTTAATAGAACCTGACCTTAGCGGCAGCGAAGCTGATGCAGCCTTTATACAGTCACAATTCCCAGATGCAGAGAAGGACTCTGAAATAGCTCTTACGGATGATGAAGACAATGAATTAGCCGAGTTCATTGTGCAAACAAAGCAACAAATAAAAGAGCTTGAGAAGAAGATGAATGAGGCTATTCACAAGTTACAAAATAAGATGCAAAATAATGAAATCGGCTATACAACTGACCATATTATAAAATGGTCACCTAGGACTCAGACACGTGTAGATACAGATAAGTTAAAAACTGAGTTCCCTGATATTTATGAAGCTTGTAAGAAAACAATCAAATATAGAACATTTACAGTTAAATGAGGAGGAGTTTGATATGGATAAACTACAAGAGATGTTAATGTTACAGAATACTTTGCAACAACGCTTAGGATACGACTTCACAGACATGCCTCATGAAGCGCGTGTAGCATTGATTAAAGAGTTTAGTATTCATGCTAATCAAGAAATGAACGAGATGCTGTATGAGCTGCCGTTCTTTAAGCCTTGGAAAGATTATAGTAGAATGACTTCAGAAGAGATTGAAGCAGCATTTGATAAAGCACGCAAGGAGTTCATTGATTTATGGCATTTTATCTTAAACATTGCATTGTTACTTAATATGTTATCTGACGACATCTACAAAGAGTATGTAGCTAAGAATACAGAAAATCATCGCCGCCAAGATGAAGGCTACACTCACAATAAAATTTATAGATAGGAGATTGACCTATGACATACAAGCTGTATACAAATGATAAGTTTACTAAATCATTCAAACCTAAATGTACTATAAAGATGGACAACACTGTAGATACATTCAATGAGTTTGTTGTTGTAGGATACAATGAACAAACCGGCAAAACTACACTATTGCAACATGCTGACCCTTTGACGCTGGGTCAAGCGTATCTGTTAGTCAGTAAAGCTTTTGCAAATAGTATTCAAACGCTTCAGCCGGAACAGCTTGAAGAATTACGCGAATTTTTAGGAGGTATGTTATGATTATCATTCTTGAAGGACCTGAAGGTGCAGGTAAAACTACACTAGCTAATAAGCTAGTAGATATGCTGGGCTTTCCTTATATTCATCGTAGTAAGCCTAAAAATGAAAAAGAAAAGCAAGAGATGTATGAGTCATATCTACAGGCTGTGTATAACAAACAAAATGCAATATTTGACCGTTGTTGGTATTCCGAAATGGTGTATGGTAAAATTATGCGCGACCAATCATACATCACTATTGAACAAATGCATGAGCTGGAAAGCGCATTGGTCAAGAATGGTGGCGGCATTATAATTCATTGCACAGATAAGGTAGATTTACTCTGGCTACGTTCACAAGAGCGTGGTGAGGACTACATCACAGAATATGACAAGTTGGCTGCCATTAAGCATACGTATGAATGGCTGATGCATAAAATACCACATCATATACCGGTGATGCGATATGAACTCAGTAAGAGTTTGTAATAAATGTGGCTGGGAATTCCCTCTCAGCTACATTGCTCAAAAATGTAAATTTTGCAAAACGTATTTTCCTACACAGTTTTGTAGAACTTGCAAGCAATGGAAGCCGTTTAAAGAGTTTTATATGAGCAAGAAAGGCATACTTGAGACCAGATGTAAGCGATGCGAAAGTAACCGTAAAAATGAATTTAACAAACGCAGGCCAGACCTACATGCAAAGAACCGCCATAACTTTCACAAGCGCCGTGCTGAATATGCTGAAAAGCTGTTCAAAAAGTGGCTTGAGTTAAGCAACAAGACTTTCAAGCCGATGACAGAGGAAGAGTGGCTACAGACTTGTTCATACTTTGGAGGATGCGCAATATGTGGCGATGAGTATATAGCAAAGCGCGAGTTCTTTGTGCCGTTTAAAAGTGGTGGCCATTATACAGCATGGAACATGCTTCCTATGTGTGAGAAATGCGGTAGCGTAGCGCGGTATCAGGAAAATCCTTTCAAGTGGTTTGATAAATACGGAACTACAGGCCGGCGTATGGGTTTAACTGAAGAACGTCGCGACAAAATCTTCAGCTATCTAATAATGCAGTTAGAAAAGGCGGTTGGTCCAATTGAACATGAGATTAAAGGTCTTTAAAGAATTTACGCAAAATCTAGCTACACTATCAAAATGCCGAGAAAGAAAAGTAGCAGCAATCATAACAGATAAAGATTTTACTCAAGTCTACAGCATTGGATTGAACGGTGGACCGAAAGGACTCGCTAATTGTCTATGTGTTGTAGATGGCAAATATGGGTGTGTCCATGCAGAGATAAATTGTCTGGTTAAAAATAAATGCCAAGACCCTGACAAAGTGATGTTTGTAACGCTGGCACCGTGCAAACAATGCGCCGCAGCGATTATTAACACACCTGGCGGGTTTTCTACAGTGTACTATTTTGAGGACTGGAAAGAGGACACAGGACTGAGGCTACTCCGCGCCGCAGGTATACAAGTAGTAAAGATATAATACAGCGTATACAAGTTCGTGATAATATGTTATAATATATTTATGGGAGTCAATAAGGCTCCTTTTGAAAAACTAGACTTTTCACGGACTCGTAAACAAGCTTATTACGAGTTCGTGCCACCCTGCTTAATATAATTATATTAAACCCTATCACGAACTTGTGTTAATGATTGTGAACATGTTACAAGTAAAAATCACTGTTTTAAGGGGTGTTTTATATGGGTTTACAAGAGAAAATGCTGAGAGCATACATTAGGGGCTGTAATGACACTTGGGACCTAATTGAAGAGGCAATTAAGAACGTTCCTGGTATTGGTCCAAAGACACAAGAGAAGTTGATGAATGCAATAAAAGAAAAGGCTGCCCAAGAAGTGCATACTACAGTAAACTTAAGACCTGCAGAGCAACATAAACTACATCGGATGATAAATCAGATAGGAGGTGGAAAGCATGGCAATAATCAACATAAAAATTTATCCAGAAGAGAAGGAACAAATCTTAAAAGTAATTAAAAAGAACAGAGGCAAAACGATGTCTATATCAGCTATTGCTAATGAAGCAGGTCAAAATCCAAACAGGGCTCGCTTTGTAATTGAAGAATTGTTACAAGAAGGTAAAATTGTTAGAACGCCTACAAAGGCTTATAATCCGCGATACATTCGCTATAGCTATGATATTGTAAAATAGTAGGAGAGTGAGAAACATGGCTGTTATTCAGCGCAAACGTAGAACAGTTATTAAGAAAGGTACAAACTTCTCGTACAATCCAGACACATTTGCAAAAGAACATAAGATGCCTAACTCTTATGAAACTACAAAGGCTGAAGATGTTTTGAACTTAATACAACCATTTGAGTTTATGGGCCGCAAATTCCTATTCATGGATACAGAGGACTATCCTACTGACCTCAAGAACCATGAAATGCAGCGCAACGTTGTTCGTCGCTGGATTGGTTCTGGTAAAAGAGCAACTCCTGTAGATTTACCTTTCTGTATAAGTATTTGTGATGGCAAAAACATGATAACATTATATGACTCAGCAGAAAATGGTTATGAAGAGTTAAGAAAGCTCAAAGTATTGCTTGAAGACCCGACAATTGAGAAAGTATACCATAATACAAAGTTCGATATGCACATGCTTGCAAATATTGGCATGAAGATGGTAGGTAAACTACACGACACAGTTATTATTGCGAAGCTTGTGAACGAGAATAGACACTCATTCAAGTTAATGGACATTGCTGCAAAATACAAAGATGGAATAGTGAAGTTTGAATACATGGTAGACACCTACAAGAAAACACATGGTGTAGCAGATTATCGATTAATTCCACGTGAGCTACTTACTGAGTATGCGAATGCTGACGTATGGAATGCTTATGTGCTATTTGTCAATGAGTATCCGAAACTAGTTAATGAAGGCTTAGAAATGCTATATGAGAATGAAATACAATTGATGATAGCACTGTGGGCAAAAGAACGTTTCGGTATGCAGACAGACCCTAACTACGAAGAGCCGCTCAAAGCAGAACTACAGCGCCTAGCCGATGAAGCTGAGCAAGCTGTCTACGACACTGTGGGCTATATGTTTAACATGAACTCTAACAAACAAATACACAAGGCCTTATTAGATTTAGGTGTAGACCCTAGCATATTCAGATACACTGAGAAAGGTAATATTAAACTTGACAAAGATGAACTGAAACGTTTGATTGAGGTGCACAATATTGACTTACTCATCAAAATTCAGGAATATCGTAAATATGAAAAACTGCTTGGTACTTACGCTATAGGTATTTATGACCAACGTGACGCTGAAGGTAAAGTTCATGGTTCCATAAACCAAACAGAAGCAACTACGGGCCGTATGTCTATAACCAAGCCAGCTCTGCAAACGTTGCCAAAAAAGGACAAGCGCATACGTAAAGCATTCATACCTTCTGAAGGGTATGAGCTGTGGTTTATGGATCTTGATCAGATTGAGTACCGCATATTTGCTCACTATGCCCAAGCGCAAGGACTTATTGAAGCAATTAAGAATGGTCATGACGTGCACCAAGCTACAGCTGCGATTATCTACAACAAACCTTATGAAGAAGTTACTGAGGATGAGCGCGCTAAAGCGAAGACTATTAACTTCGGCTTAATCTATGGGCAAGGCGACGAGTTAACGGCTACATTGCTTAAAATGCCTTTAAACGAGGCTCGTAGTTTTAAGCAGCACTACTTTGCTATGATTCCTGAAGCTCTTCCTTTTATAAATACTGTGCATAGTGTGGTACGCGCAAGAGGTTATGTCAAAAACAAATATGAACGACGTCGTAGATTAACTTGGGATGAGGCGTATAAAGCGCCTAACGCGCTGATTCAAGGCTGCGCCGCGGACTACATTAAACATAAGATTGTGCTTATTTACAAGTTCCTTATGGCGCATGGTTATAAGACACGTATGGTGAATGTAGTACATGACGAATTAGTATTAGAAGTGCATAAGAGTGAATTACATTTAATACCTAAACTACGATGGTTGTTGTCTGACTTTAAAGAATTTAGGGTGCCTATCACAGCAGGCGCTGAAAAGGGTAATCCATCTTGGGGTGAAAAAGTGGACCCGGGTGATGTTGGATTTGAACCTCTCACAGAAGAAGAAATGCAAAGTACTTTAGAATTCAATGTGTTTGATGGTTCTGTGTTTGACTTAGTTCGCTAAGCATTGTAGTTCTATACACACTTGCTCTTAGCTCATGCAGTAGCTAAAGGAAAGAAAAATTGCTTAAGTCGACTACATTATTCTATAGTATAATTATTATAGAATTAAGGGGGGTGGTGCATAAGAACCGCTGAAAACTATTTGCGTATGATTAAATATTCAATTAAAATGGAGGTTGAATAATATGTCAAAACAAAAGAAAGTCTGGGATAACTGTAAATTTATTGGTGAGGTTAAAAAATCCGAACGTACAAAACTACGTGTTGAATTAGTTGCGCGTGATGGTGTTCGTTACATCAATGTTCGTGAATGGTACATGAAAAAATCTGAAGGTATTTGGAAACCAGGACTTAGTGGATTTGCTATTCCGGTTAAAATTCCAATTGAAGGGCAAGTCGTACAACCTGCTGAAGAGTTGATTAAGCTGATGCAAAAAGTAATTGAAGAAGCACCTAGCTTCCCACTCGAAGATGAAGCTAACGCAGTTTGGAGGGTTAAAGAATGAGTAAGGTTATCGTATTAGATCCGGGACATGGAGGCAGCGACCCAGGTGCAGTTGGGCACGGGCTTAGAGAAAAAGATTTGACATTGAATATCGTCAAAAGAATTGGCGCCATGCTCAAAAACTATGAGGGTGTAAAAGTCATCTACACCCGCACAGACGACCGTTTTATTGATTTGTCCGAACGCGCGGCAATTGCAAACAAAGCAAAAGCAGACTTTTTCTTGAGTGTTCACATCAACGCTAGTGGCAGCGGCAAGGGTACGGGCTTTGAGACATTCATATACAACGGTAATGTTAGTTCAGCGACAATAGCATATCAAAACGTGATTCACGCCGAGATTGTGAAAGCAATCGGCAATGTGCGTGATCGCGGAAAGAAACGCGCTAACTTTGCAGTACTTCGTCAAACAAATATGCCTGCTTTACTAACGGAAAATTTATTCATTGACAATCCAAGTGACGCTGCCAAATTGAAAACAGAGCAGTTCCTACAACAAGTCGCTTATGGTCATGTCATTGGCCTTGAGAAGGCGTTCGGGCTCAAGAAAAAAGGAGTAAAAGATGACGTTACAGGTCATTGGGCAGAACAAAGCATTAGAAAGGCAATGAAAGCAGGAATCATTAGAGGCCATAGTGATGGTAGATATGGTCCAGATGAACCTGTCACACGCGCACAACTAGCAGTGATTTTAGAGCGTCTAGGATTGCTAAAGGACTAATGCGGTTTGGAGTGTTAAAGAATGAACCTTGACAGATTTTCGTGGCCAATGGCATGGGAACGTAATTATCGCAAAGTTGAAATTGATGAACTAGAAGAATACAAACGTAGAAGAGACATGGAGTTGGAAAATAGCGCAGATGATGAATTTAATAATGACAGTGAACATGACTAAGTAACATGGCGGTTATGGGCCGCAAGACATTTGAGAGCTTGCCGGCCAAACCGCTACCTGTTAGAATAAACATTAGATTGGAGAATCTGATATGATATTTGGATTTTACAACGGTATGAAAGTGCAAGTTATAGATAGTGACCTACAGGACTCTAATTTTGATACGATAGTAAAAGTTGTAGAAGATTACAGATTTGAAGAGCAAATTAGACCAGGCACAGAGTATCTTATCAATAAAGGTCATTTACAGCCACTTGTTTACGACGTTTTCAGCATTGGAGATCGTGTTAGATCTGATATTGGTACACTCACTGGACGTATTGTTGCTTTTGAATACCATACGAACAGAGCTATTGTAGTTTCTGACAGAATAGATAACTACAAGGATAAGCGCACTAGATACGCATACGCCGTACATGAAATTGAAAAGTATGATCCAGGCAAGTTCACATTTGTGCCAGGCAGATGGTATAGAATTAACAGCTATATGGATGTAATGGTTATAGAAAGCGCATTTAGAGATACAGATGTAATGTTAATTAATAGAGAAGGCAAAATTGTTATACATGATGTGCCAAAGGAAGCATCATCAAAGTTGTTAATGTCGAAGTTCGGCATCGCCAGAATTGACATTTTAAGCAGATAATCAAATATAGAGGGGGAATAACCTTGCTAAAGATTAAAGACATGTATATAGGTGAAACAGTATCTACAACACTGCTGGTTAAATCGGCAGAGATTAAACTAACTAAAGCTCAAAAGCCTTATCTCTTCGCTGAGCTAACTGATGGTACCGACACAATTCAAGCACAGGACTGGGAGTTTGGCAACAACCAGCCTCCAGCAAAGAACGCAGTAATAGACATAGTAGCAACTGTCACTGAGTATATGGGTAAGAAACAACTAAAGTTATTCACAATGAAACCTAGTAACGTCAGTGTAGAAACATTCGCTCCATCTGGAGATGTAGATGTTGAAGAGTATGTTGCAAAAGCCAAAGCTTTGATGGAATCTATAACAAATCAATATGCTAGAGACATTGTTGTGCAAGTGTTTAATGACAATGCAAAACTATGGAAAACGACTCCTGGTGCTAAAGGAGTGCACCATGCGTTTGTATCTGGTTTGTTGAAGCATACTGTTGATGTAGCTACAAAAGCAAAAGCTATTGCAGAACTGACTCCAATGTGTAATGTTGACCTAGTAGTTGCAGGAGCGCTACTACATGATATGGGTAAACTTTGGACTTATGAACTAAATGGTGCTGTCATTGAAATGACAGACCAAGGCCAAATGCTTGAGCACATCATGCTGGGAGCAATGAAACTAGAAAAGTATAGAACACCTGAAAACTCAGCTGTGCTAGACTTGATACTGCATATAGTATCTTCGCACCACGGAGAACTTGAGTACGGCTCTCCTACAACACCGCGCTTCTTAGAAGCTATTATTGTACACTATGCTGATAGTGTAGATGCAAAGGCGCAAATCATCATTGAGGCTAACAACAGAGTAAATACAGACGCAAAATTCACTGACAAAATTTGGGCATTCGGTAACAAGCAAATGTTCACACAATATTATGTACATGAAGTAATGCAATAATAAGTGGAGGGATTCACATGCTAGCTGAAATAGAATTTCATTGGGGCACTAAAGTACCATACGACACAGCCAAATCACTCGCAGAATTATTGGAGCAAAAACTTGAAGACATCATCAACGATAAACAAAGTGATGAGGGCACTGTAGAGCTAATTTCTTGGAACACTTACGTAGTAGACATTGAAGAACTAAACAGCATTATTCCGAACACCCCTTTTACCATAAAGCGGTTATTGAAACAAAAATACGACAAAGTAAACGTACATGTGCCAAACCTCGGTTTGTTGATTATTAATGAAGTAAATTGTTTAGAAAATTGCAGCACAGGAGTTCTACAAGAGTATCTTGACAAAGGTTGGCGCATATTAGCAGTTTGTCAACAACCAGATAAAAACCGACCTGATTACATCTTAGGTCGTACGAAAGGGTGATTGTAGATGTTGTATACAACTAATTGTATAATATGTGGTAAGCAATACTCATTTGAAGTATCTGATGAGGGCTACAAACGTTGGCTTGAAGGAGAACACATCCAATATGCACTACCTACACTAACACCTGACCAACGCGAGATTATGATTTCAGGTATTTGCGGTAAATGCTTTGACAAAATGTTTGAAGGAGAGTAATGTATGCGTCAATATCTAGACTTAGTTAAAGATGTACTTGAAAATGGCGAACAGCGTATAGACCGTACCGGCACGGGGACTATCTCCGTGTTCGGCCGGCAACTTAGATTTGACTTACAAAAGGGTTTTCCAGCTGTAACAACTAAGCGACTCTTCATCAAAGGCGTATGGGTTGAGCTTTTATGGATGCTTAGTGGCTCTTCAAACATTGGGTTCATGTTAGACAACAATGTTCACATCTGGGACGAATGGGCTGACCCTTATGGTGAACTGGGTCCAGTGTATGGCGTGCAATGGCGTAGCTGGAAAAAGGATTTAAAAACAATAGACCAGCTACAAAAAGCAATTGATACAATCAAGAATAATCCTACAGACCGTCGCATGTTAGTGACAGCATGGAATCCAGGTGAACTTGATGAGATGGCACTTCCGCCTTGCCATTATTCGTATCAGTTCTACGTACACAACGATGGCAGATTAAGCACACTAGTGAATCAACGCAGCGCCGATGTGTTTCTTGGGTTACCATTCGACATCGCATCCTACGCAACTTTAACTCACATGGTTGCACATGTCACTGGGTTAAGACCTGGTGAGCTTATCTACAACTTAGGCGATACGCACATTTACTTGAACCACTTGGAACAAGTAAAAACACAATTACAACGTAAGCCATACCCGCTACCTAAGATTAGCATCAACAAGCGCAATCGTGAAATTAAGTCAATTGATGATTTTGAGCTCGAAGACTTTGAGCTTGTAGGTTATCAACATCATCCAACAATTAAAGGGGAGGTATCAGTATGATTAAACAAGTTGTAGAATGCGATTACTGTGGCAAACAACGTCCTGTTACTTATGTAGACTTATTCGGGATGGCGGACATTCCGAAGGATTGGTACACTGTAGCAAGAGGTGCAGAAAGGATAAAGCACTATTGCTCCAAACAGTGTGTAGTTAAGGGTGAAGAATCAAATGAATAAATGCCCCGTCTGCAAAACAGGTAACTTAGTAAAGTCTGGTTCACACTTGCATTGTGAGAAGTGTAGTTTCTCGCAATTCGTTTTAACTGATGATTACCTGAACGCTTGCATTAATCTACTGGCTGAACTCGTTAGTAACACAGAGTTTCCTGGACCTAAGGAACTTGGCTCAGTCATTATGTACCACATCGCCGTACATCTACCGCGGCTCGATGACTGGATTGCTACTATAGTCTCTGGTAAGGCCGAACTACTGGAACAAATTTATGATGGTGTTGTTGACGCTGCAATCAACCTACAGATTGGTGAAGAAACTTTTAATGAGCAAGAAGCTAGTGAATCGCTGCGCTGCCAATGTGGATGCGACGATTTTGAGCTAGTAAAAGTCGGCGAACTATATTGTAAAGGATGTAACGCGAAATATATCTACAATCATAAAGAAGGCATCTACGAACCGTACTTCTTATGTGCATGTGGACAAGCGTCATACGAAGTGCTGGATGCACGTTCAGGTCTTTGTCAATGCGTATGTGGTATGCTTTATGTCCATGATGAAACTAACCATATTTTCAGGAGGGTCGTACATGGTTAAACCTGGTGACAAAGTTCTAGTTAGAGGTCTAGAGGGTACAGTTATTTGGCTGGACCCTTTGGACAACAATACTGTTGCTGTTGAGATAGATGCTACAGGCTACGTTGAAGAATTTTGCATAGAAGATTGCGTACCGCAAGAGGAGGTCAATTGAGATGATGTTCGAACCAAGTCTTATCGAACAAGATGCAGATGGATTCCGCACATGCGGTACCTGCTTAGAGCGCAAACCAATCTCAGAATTCTACAAAGATGGTATAGATGCCAACGGCAACCCGAGATACCGTCGCGATTGCAAACAATGTTATCGCATATCAAGATTGAAAAGCAGAAGGGGTGTAAAATGAAAGACTTATTAGAATTACTCGAGCAGTTCGAGGAGTTTGGTTACGTGACACATGAATGTCCTGAGTGCGGTATGGAGACGAATCCTATTGAGCCAGATAGCGACCAAGCATTCTGTGAGGTCTGTAACAAACTTGTAGAGGTGGAGAGACTTATATGAGAAAAGTTGTTCTGATGTCAAACTTGACTACTCAGAAAGCAAAACTCAGTAATGTCATCGACCAAATGATTGAAGAGGCCCAGCGCACCGGCGGCCCGGTGGTGCGCCACCTTGATGAAGACATCACGCTAACTTATGGACAAATCAAGTATCTCAATCAGCACAATTGTAAGTTGTACCTAAAAGATGAAATCGGTGTTTACTATTACAAGGCTGATGGACCTGGAAAAATCTACAAAGAAAGGATATGATAATATGAAAGAAGACTATATCTACAAACTAAATCAGTTGGTAGAAAAACGTGACATGATTGAAAACAAAATCCAAGCAATCAAGCGTATAGCAGAAAAAGACGACAACCCAGCGCTGCAATTCAGCTCCTCCTTCTTGCAACATGCTTCTATTACAAGAGAGCAAGCGCCTGGCCTCTTCGATAAAGTCATCAACTTATCACTTTACTATCTACAATACGAACTTGATACACTAAATGCTACTATAAATAAAGCAAACAATCTACTAAAGGAGCATATAACAGATGAAGTTTAGAAAGTGCAGACAATGTGGCGAAATCAAACTAGAAACCGAATTCCGTCAATACTACGGCGAGACGCGCACCGGCAAAGAGCGCGGGCGCTACCGCACCTGCAAGGCCTGCGAATCCATCAACACCCGGTACAAATACCTCTGCAAGAAACAGTCCAACGGCAGAGCCAGCGAGCAGGAACTACAGGAGCTAGATAAAATCGAGCAGCTGTACGACCTGTTACGCGCTAAGGGCCTCAAGCCACCATCCAAGCGGGAACGCTCTACAATCCTGAATCTTGTAGATGAGTTGCTCGAGAAGCATAGTACCAGCTCCGTAGAGGACACCGACGAGTTAGTCAGTGCCGCAGCGCCGCAGGAGCTCTTGGATTGGCTCAATGCAGACCTTTCGCAGTATGACCCAGAGTATCTACAAGATGTTGTGGCCGATGAGTTGATTAAGAAATACCGACCACAAATCGGTGTAGATTCTAATACCTACAAGCCGATATACGATGACACTCACCGCGACCTTTTAAACAAAGTGCTTGAGAGATTCGACGAATACGAGGACAACTACACTGACGAGGGAGAGGATGAAGATGCATGAATGGATTAGCGTTAAAGAAAGGCTACCAGAATCAGACGGAAAATATCTGATATACTATTACGGTGGTTATGATATAGCGAAATTCAAAAACGGAAAATTTTATGTACTTGAATTGGATCTCTTTAATAGTTTGGAGTGGAGACACGAAAAAGCTGTGACCCATTGGCTACCATTACCCGAACCACCATTTGCTGAATAAATTACTGAGGAGAGGATGAGTAGATGTTCAAACGGTTACTCGCAAGGGCTCTAGTTAAAAGAACCCGACGTGATGAAGCTACACAGCGCCGCATCAAGGAACTAGAGTATAAGATAAGCATCACAAAGCACTCGGTAAGACGTAAGAAACTACAGCAGCAATTAAAGGACCTGCTTAAGTAGCAGGTCCGTTTTTATTTCTTCTTGCCTGTATATAGGTCGATAAACAATTGAGGAACTTTACGACCTTTTCTATACAAGTCTAGATAGTAGTCATAATATTCTGCTGCTTTGCCAACCAGGCCATGCTTGTTATAATAGACATAGAACATAGTTTTATCTTTTCTGCAATTTGGGCATATATCATTTCCAGACACCCATTTAAAACGTTTTAAGCATGTAACACATGTACCCTCATACAAAAGTTTGCCATAGAACTGCGGCACATAGCCGCCGTGCTGCTTATTATGCTCGAACATTGCTTCCATTTGTTCTAATAGTTTTATATTACCTGGAGGAAGCTTTGCCCTGTCTTTAACTACTAACCTCTTGTACTTATTCAGCTTACGATTACATGGCTTACATAGTCTTCGATTCGCACTTGATCTCTCTCCTTGTTGATGGCACAGTGCGCATGTAATAATCACAACAACTCACCTCGATGTTTTAAGAATATTTTCGGCACCTTCAAGCCGCGCCGCTCTTGTATAGTATAATATTCCTCTATTTCTGCTAAGCGGTCGGAGTGTTTACCAGTTCTTTTAACTTTGTGTATCAATGTCCGGTAAACAGCCTCACGCTTCTTACACTCTTCACACTTACTGGTCTGGACTCTTGACCCAAAGTTATTACCACAATACTCACATTTGTAAACAGACAATGGGCGGTTGTAGATCTTTGGCACATAGCCGCCTCGTTGTTTATTGTGCTCAATCAATCTTTCTACATATGCTACTGTCATTTGTTGCTCTACAGTTATTGATGATTGAGACATAGCGCGTCTGTATATGTGTAGCATGTTGTTACACTTGTTACACAGCCTTTCATGCGATGTACATTCCATTTCTTTTGGTAGTAGATTATGGCACAATTTGCACTCAAACATACAGTTACCTCCTATTATGTTGGTCGCTCTAATTATATTATACGCACAAGGTTTAATTGATATAACACTTTTGTTGCACGAGTTTTGATGGGTGTGATTCAGCTATTATGTATCTACAATGGTGTAGATAGTATGTGACACAGTGCCGCAGCGCGGCTGAGATAAACAATAATTGAGGTAGATTAAATATTAAGGTGTTAGATTTTAAGATAACTTTTTTACCACAAACCCAATCGTATCAAGGCTTTAGAAGCTTTCTATGTACCTCAACCACCTCAATTAACTCAATTATTTTGATTATCTAAACAACCTCGCGCGATTTAGAATCCCTTTATTAAAATGAGCTTTTTTATTTATCTACAGACATTATGTATACTGGATATGGATATAGAAATATATCTACATATGTAATATATCTATTAGCTAAATATAATCTGATAATTTTCGTGCTAATTATATATCTACAATACTATATGATTTCTTTTATATCTATATAGTAATTTATTATTTTCTTTAGCACGAATTTTATCAGATTATTTTTGGATTATATAATATAATAGAAATTAATATTAGAAAGAACTGTAGTTAGCAATATCCATTAATAGAAATTAATAGACATATTTATAAAAAGTTATCAATTTATATATAGCCGCTCCGAATCGCGCAAGGTCACTTAGATAATTTAGATAATTAAGTTAATTGAGTTATTAAGATAATCAGAAGCCCTTCAAAGTCTTGATACGCTTGGGTTTGTAGTAAAAAGTCGCTTGTACCTCAAAATCTCAATATTTTAATATCTCAATATTTTAATACCTCAACCTGATCCAATAAATATACGACGCTTGGTGACTCCAACCCGCGCAGATTCGCTTGGCTGACAGCCGCGCGGCGCCGCGCCACTCACTAACCCAGTAACAGTTCTGAATCTTCCTATAATTACACCAGCACAGCAACCATTATAAATATGCCTGTAGTTACACCGGCGCTGCGGCGAGGTAGTTCAATGAGTTTGCTTTTATAGGCCAATGAGTTTGCTTTTATAGGCTAAAAAATATGACGCCACTGCATCGCTGCGCCGCGGGGTCTACGAGATTTGCTTTTATAGGCCAAAGCAGACTGTAGGTAATAATCGCGGTTTCGATTGGGCGAAGTGGCACTATTTCTCTATAGTGAAGTACTACCTTGACTAATCGAGGCCGCGCCGCAGAGACCCCTCAGCGCCGCATGGCGGAATATGTTCACAGACCTGTAGTTCAACTAACCTGGGCCGAGTGGCGCTGCGCCGATGTATAGTAGTAGCTTTGGCTAATCGAGGCTGCATTGAATCTTACCCTCAGTGCCGCGTGGCGAAGTTTGTCCACAAGCCTGTAGATATGCTATACGCCGTCCAATCGACACCGCGCTACGGTCTAAAAAAGAAACCGCCTACTGGCGGCTGTTATATATTACTGTGTAACACCTTTCACATTGTAGATACTTACCATTGACTTTGAACTTGTGTCCATGCTTGGCGCAACGGTCTAGTTGAATGAGCTCCCATAGTCGCCAAAAGAATACTACTATCATAAATGCGGCCAGCAACAGTCTCACCTCGTTTATAAAATAAATGGGGCGCTAAACGCACCCCTCGTTACTTACTAGCAAGCATTTCTTTAACAGCATCGAGTAGCTGCTTTGCTTCTTCTGGTGGCAAGCTGTCGAGGTCTCTAGTTGCTAACATTTCTTCCAGCTTTTGTTTCGCCTCTAACGCTTCCTTGGCTTCTTTATTAACCGCACCATTTACGTGGCTACGAAGTTCCTTAAGCTGTTGCTCGGCCTGTAGTAACTGTTGCCAACGCTCGCTTTGTGGGTCAAAGTCTGCTTTTGATTTCATAATTGACTTCTTGCTTTGAATGTTGCGGATTGCTTTTTTCAGCTCCGTAGGATGCTGTGCAAGATATTCTAAATCCTTTTCGCTGTAGACAATGTCTTTCGCAACATATCCGCCGCCAGCTGACTTTGGCTTGCCAGTAACCAAGCGTAGTAGATTCTCTGAGATTGCTCCAACCATCATATTCAAGTAGTTCTCTTTAGTCATTTGTTTGCCTTTAGCTCGAGAACGTTTTGATTGCTGCGAGCGAATCATTTTCTCAAGAGTCTCTTCAGGTTCTGATTGCAAGAAGCTTGTGTCTACCGTATCGAGCTGATACAATTCATCGATTAGCTCATCCATTGCATCGTGCGATTTTTGGCTCTCAAGAACCTTTGCTTGGTAAGTTTCTGGGTCAGCAGTGATTTTCGCAAAAATCTCGTTTGCAATGACTGTAGCTACTTGCGTAAGCTGAGCAGTCTTTGATAGTTGATTTGCACCGCCAACCTTCACCACCTGAACCTCTTCCGCGAACAATCCGTTCAGCGCGTCGTTGCTAACAGCTACACCGTTATTAAGTTGTTTCTTTGCCATGATATTATCGCTCCTCACTTTGTAATTTTTATTTTTGAGTTATTTTCTAACTCTACTTATATTATAACCAAGCTTAACGCAGATGATTCAGGAAATTTTATTTTCCGCGCTCTACTGCAGATGGTGGTACGGTCTTGCTCGATGATACGGGACCTACTGCAGTTGCTTTTATGCAGCTGCACACGACTCACTGTAGTGAGATACCGTCTTTAACTCCGTCTAACTAAGGTCGCGGTGGCGCTGTATTGCATGGTCTTATCGAGGCCGCTTTATCTGATTCAGTTCGGACCTATCGAGGCCGCGTGCGGTTCCTTGCGGTAATGGGTTTCCGTGTTTGTCCACATGCCTGTAGTTAAACTCAGCATCGAATAAGAACTACATGCGGTGTCGATTAGCCGGAATGGAACTTCATTATTCAGGTTGTAGTTTAGCATCGTCCAATCGGGGCTGCGTTGCGCGGTTAAAAAAGATGCCGCGAATGGGGCGCGGCAAAGAGGAATCTAAGAGGTAACTGTATGGGGATTGATGGCGGTGCCTACCCGCCGAGGAGGCAGCCGATTCACCTCCTTTCAGCTTATCGCCTCCGGCTCGGGTAGCTGGGAGCGGCGCTGGGTTTACCGCTCCCATCTTTGATTAATCTTCCCAACCGTTGTTTTCAATTATTGAAACTATCGTATTTTGCCAGTCTATTAAATCAAATAGCACTGTTTCAAAATCTTCTATAAACGGATAATTATTGTTTAAGAAGCTCTGCCAGTTGTCGCTCAGCTTGCTTGCACATGAAACGAAATCAAGCAGTAAATCTAACGCTCGAATGTCACATTCATCTTCGATGTAAGATGGAAACTTCCATACTGCTTTAAACTGCCTGTAGACGCTGACAGCGTTTGGTACACTGAGGTATCTTACCAACTTTCTCCAGCTGGATGTAAACCACAGCACATTGTCGTTGCCTTCGGTGTAGACGATTTGGTCACTATTAATTGTAATCAAATCAACTTCTTCACCGTAATGTACGGCCATTTCAACTGCTGCGCGGCCGCTTCTAGTTTCCACCAGACGCGCTCTCTTGATATTCATCATCAATCACTCCTAATTTATAATTTTGCTGATTGTAGCTACAGGTGCGATTATATTTCCTGTAACTATTTTAATTATATTACATTTCCTTGCGGATGGCATAAGCAATTTTATTTTCTAAAGTGTTCAGCATTGCAGTACAACTAGGTCAGGTGTAGCTAAGCGGCGCTGCTTTTATGCAGTGTGGTTTTGCTTGGTGACGCAGGGGCCAATTGCGATGGCTTTTATGCGGCTTAGCTCAGTCTAATTGAGACCGCGTCTATGCAGCACGGTTCAGCTTTGGCCAATCGAGGCCGCAATAATTCTGAATATTCTGACAATTCAATGCCTTTCTCCCCCTGGCGTGGGTTTATTTATTTTAAAGACCGGGCCATGGGCCAATCCCGGTCTGTGTAGATTATTGGCCGAATATTTGAATCAGCAATCTAAGCTGCGCCATAATTTCGGCAGGTTTGCCTTTGATTGTAAACAGACGCATTGCTAACTACCTCCTTTGTTGTTGGACCGCCTGTGCAGGCGGCCCGCATCACATAAGCTTTCTTAGCAAGTCTATCACATAATCGCGGTCGACTTTTGGCTCTAAACCTTCTAGATGTTCTATCAAGTTCTTTATTTCTGATTTGCGAACAACCGTGTCTTCAACCGGCTTGATATTCTTTTTGTGTTCGAGCAACATTTGCTCAATTTCGCATGCTTTCTGATATTCTACGTTATCTTCAATTCGTTCTGTCAAGAATTGAACGTTGCACTTTTTAGACTGAATTGACTTGATAGCTTTCATTGTCTCTTCGTAATCAAGTTGTTGAATGTCATCCCAAGTGAATTGCGTAACAGGCTTCTTTTTCGGCTCGAAGTAATCGCGCACCTCTTTTAAGGCCTGTTCATATTCAAGCACCTCTTTCATGCGCGCTTCGTAATCCTCGCGGGCTTTTTGTTTTTTCAAGCGGCACTTGATAGATTGCACGCGTTTTAATTCCTTGCGAACCTCCTCAGCGTTTGTGAACTTTTCAGCTAATGCAGAAATATTTTTTAACATAACTAATTTTCCCCTTTCACTTTGTAATTTTGATATACGCTGAATTGTCAGAATATTCAGTTGTCAAAGAACGAATCAGAATTGTCAGAATTGTTTCAAATTGCCATGCAATTTCACCACGCTTTCAATGTTTGATTTATTTATTCAACTTACAATTATAATATATCATGATTGAATGGAAATGTAAACAGAAAAATGGAATGTTCACAGAATTGCCACAATTTCATATTTATGTGAATGATTGCATAAAAATGAATTGTTGCAAATGTATGTGCAATCGTGAATATTTAGAATTGTAAGAATATTTTCATTTGCATATGAAATCGTGAACATTCTGAATAGTCTCAATTGCATGTGAAACAGTGATTATTCTGAATTGTCAGACAATTCTGACGATCCAAAAATTGCGCGAATTTTCTGACAATTCTGCCCGCGCCTGGCGCTACGGCGCTCGCGATATAGAGGAACAGAGTCCACGTCTATCTACAGCCTGTAGATTAACAGTCCAAAATTTGCAAGGTGTAGGTCCAAAAATTACGCGGTAGTATATACATTTACGGGGCTCGGTTTACGTATAAATAATGGGTATAAATAACACGTTACAAGTGTATATGTTTAAATACGAGTCCGTGATAGCGGGGCAATATAAATTATAAGGGCTCCTTATCACGAACTTGTATTAAATAAAAATACGAGTCCGTGAAAATACCATAGGATCTATAAGAGCTACATTGTAGTTCTTATTATCCGTTTTGTGCTCTGATTTTATTTGTCATTGCGTATAATATATTTAGGAGGTGAGCTAAATGAGCGAGCTTGTAGAAACAATAACATGCCGGCGCTGCGCCCAGGTGAAACCGCCTCACAAAGAAAACCGGCATCTATGCGAAGATTGCGTAAAAGCAGAAAATAGTCGTGTATCTTATTATAGACAACATAACTTCAACTGGATGGACGTTGCAAAGGAAGCAGACCTAGAGCTGTGGGAACGACAACCTACTGAAACAGACTGGGAGTACTCAGTGTGGCTGTGCTACCGTGATGCATATCCGGGGAAACGACCAAGCTACCGGGACGTTGCGGAACAACTAGGTACTACAGTCAATGCTGTTAGAAAGATAGCACAACGGTGGTCATTCCCTGCAAGACTACAAGCTTGGGCAAAGCATGTAGATGAAGTTACTCTCAAACAGCGCGAACAAGAGATTATTGAGATGAACAAGAGGCATGTAGAAATGGCTAAAGCGCTTAATGATAAGATACAAAGGGCAATTACTAATATTGACCCTTACTCACTATCACCTCGTGAGATTAATGCGTTAATGAAGACAGCGACAGAACTGGAGCGCAAGGCTAGAATTGACCAAGTGCCGAAGTCTTCTACAGACTTGGGTGTAGATGATACAAACCCTGAGTTGAAGAAAGTCGACATTAGTACTGAGAACATTTCAGAGATTCTCAATATTCTTGGTAAAGCGGGGGTGCTGAGCAACATCGGCGTGCGCCAGACGGTTACAACAGAGGTGGTAGTTAAGGATGAATGATAAACAAGTCTGCACTGTGTGCGGTGTAGAAAAACCAATCAAGGAATTTCCGAAGAATGGAAAAGACAAATATGGTAGAACACGCTACCGCAATGATTGTAAAGAGTGTTACAACATTACTAGGAAGTTGACGAAACATAAAGCGGTAACGAAGTTTCTGAA
This sequence comes from Bacteroidales bacterium, assembly GCA_012513425.1. Classification (GTDB taxonomy): domain Bacteria; phylum Bacteroidota; class Bacteroidia; order Bacteroidales; family UBA932; genus Equibacterium. Next base: position 10,887 of record JAAZCF010000165.1, on the reverse strand, counting down.
TAATACAAAACATCGGACCGGCGAAGAGCATACCTACACTCTACAGGACTGGCGCGATGTGATGCTGCACTTTCGAGGTGCGTGTGCCTATTGTAGAACTAAACAGTCCAGGAAGATAAAGCTGACAAGAGACCATGTCGTGCCTGTTAGTAAGGGAGGACTAACAACACGGCCGAATATCGTGCCTGCTTGCCAGAGATGTAACAGCTCTAAGTCGGATGGCAATTGGGTTGAGTGGTACAGCAAGCAAGCGTTCTACACACCTGAGCAGATGGAGGTGATAAGACGGTGGGTAATGCAGTGAAGCCGGATTTCAATAATATTGACTTGTCGAGTGTAGACGTCGGGGCGCTGAAGAAAGCACTGACGCCGCGATTGACTAAATACATTCCTATAACACCAACACCGAAACAGTCAGCTTGTCTGTTGATGAATAATGTCAAGGAGCTTCTGTATGGCGGAGCTGCGGGTGGAGGAAAATCAGTGTATCAGCTTGCAGCTGCGTTGCAGTTTGTAGATATCCCTGGGTACTCTGCTATTCTGTTCCGTAAAACTTATGCAGACTTATCTCTGCCTGGTGCATTGATCTCCATGGCGAAGGAATGGCTAATGCCGTTTGTAGATTCTGGCGAGGTTAAGTGGTCTGAAAAAGAGAAAAAGTTTACGTTCCCTTCTGGTGCCACACTGTCGTTCGGTTACCTTGAGTCCGATAATGACCACTTTCGCTATCAGGGTGCTGAGTTCCAGTATATAGGAATGGACGAGGTAACGCATATCTCTCCAGCTAACTACACCTACCTGTTCTCTCGTCTGCGCAAGCCGAAGTGGCTGAACGTGCCGCTGCGGTTCAGAGCAACTGCGAACCCCGGTGGTGAGTATGGAGAGTACTACTACCAACGGTTCTTTGTAGAAGGTCCAGAGAAAGGACGCGTCTTTGTGCCTGCAGGTATTCAAGATAATCCTCACCTTGATGCTGAGGAGTATATGCAGACCCTTCAGGAGCTTGACCCTGTAACGCGGGAGCAGTTGTTGAATGGTAACTGGGAAATTAAGGCAGCAGGTGACATGTTCAGTCATACATGGATAACGCTGGTTCCTTCAAGCGACATACCGGAGCAAGCACAGCGGGTTAGATATTGGGATATGGCATCTACAGACCCGTCCAAGCGTAAGAGCAAAGACAAGCGCGAGCCTGACTGGACTGTAGGACTAAAGCTGACGCATCATCAAGGGCTATATTGGATTGAGGATATTGTACGTGTTCAGAAGACACCAGCTGAGGTAGAAGATATTATCCGTGCTACGGCTGATATTGACGGATATAACTGTGCAATACGTATGGAACAGGAACCTGGCTCGTCTGGAGATATTACGATTGACCACTATGCAAGAAATGTGTTGAATGGGTATGACTTTCAGGGTGTACGGTCTACAGGTTCGAAGGTTGAGCGGGCGAGGCCGGTATCTTCGGCAATGCAACAGGGGCGAATCTTCATTACTGACCGTTGTAGAAACAAACAAGCACTATTTGATGAGTTAGATGTGTTTCCTTACGGTATAAAAGATGACACTGTAGACGCATTATCTGGAGCGTTTATTTATTTCAGAAAACCAGTTGTATTGGCTGCACCAACGAGCTTACGTAAAGGCGGCGGGTCGTATTGGCGCAGACCGAGTGTAGGAGGTGACTATTATAATGTCTGATATTAACTATAAGCAGCTAGGTGTCTCTGGTCTTAGACGCTATGGTGGGTATGTATACGAAGAGTTCATATCAGATCTACGTTGGCCAAGAGCCGGTAAAGTTTATCAAGAGATGGCAAATAATGACCCAGTTATCGGCTCTATCTTGTACCTAGCTGAGATGATGATTCGCAACGCTGACTGGAGTGTTGAGGCAGCTGGCGATAGGCGTGTAGATAAACAAGCAGCAGAGTTTCTTGAGAGCTGCATGCATGACATGGATACCTCTTGGGCGGATACGATTTGTGAGATTTTGTCCGTGTTGACTTATGGATTCAGCTTCCATGAGATTGTCTACAAAGTACGTAGAGGACCTAATGAGACGGATGGTAGATTCCGCAGTAAATATACTGATGGTCGTATCGGTTGGCGCCGAATCCCTGTACGTGCTCAGACTTCATTACATGAGTGGATTTTCGATGAAGATGGAGACATTAAAGGATTCGTTCAAATAGCTCCACCTGACTATAAGAAAGTTGTAATCCCATTGTCAAAGGGACTACTATTCCGTACTAGTGTACAACGTGACAACCCAGAAGGTAAATCACTTCTACGTAATGCATATAGACCTTGGTATTTTAAAAAGCGTATCGAAGAGATTGAAGGTATTGGTATTGAGCGTGACCTTGCAGGTCTGCCTGTTCTTCAGGCACCTGACGGCTTGGATTTATGGAATAGCGAAGATGAACGCATGGCGGCGCTGCGGAAGAATGCTGAAGAGCTCGTGCGTAGTATTCGACGCGATAGCGAGGAAGGTGTGCTGCTCCCACATGGATGGGAACTGAAACTATTAAGTACAGGTTCTGCTAGACAATTTGATACAAATGCAATTATTAACCGTTATGACAACCGTATTGCTATTACTATGCTTTCTGACCTAATATTGATTGGTAGTGAAAAAACAGGTTCATTTGCAATGGCGAGCACGAAGCAATCCTTGTTATCTTCGGCTTTAGAGGCACAGCTGGCCAGTATTGCTGAGGTATTCAACAAATACGCGGTGCCGAAGCTATTCCAGCTAAATACATTCAGAGGTTTAGTAGATTATCCAAGAATTGTACCTGGACAAATTGAAACTCCAAGTCTCAAAGAAATTGCATTACTTCTACGTGCTATGGGTGTAGATATTTCGAACGATATGCCACTGATGAACTATCTGCGTAAGATTGCGGATTTACCTCAGATGGATGAAAAAACGTTCGAAGAAGTCTACAAGCCGCAAGCTAGGGTTAATAACCAATCAAACAAGCCTAAAGACCAGTTTGATGATACTGTAGAAAATGACTTTGAACAAAATGACCTTGCTTATACCGGTCAAGAACTATAAGGAGGGATTTACATGTCTGTTTATAAAGATGAAGTGCCGTTTGAAGTAGACATTTCAAAAATGAATGATGAACAACACTTAGTATTTGGTTGGGCAAACGTTTCTATTAATGCAGACGGTAGCACCCCACTAGACTGGCAGGGTGACATCACGGCTCCTGAAGTGTTAGAGAAAGCGGCTTATCAATATGTTCTTAAGTACAGAACTACAGGTGAGATGCACCAAGGTGAAGCTGTGGGTTACCTTGTTGAAAGCTGTATGTTTACTAAGCAAAAGATGCAAGCTATGGGTATTCCAGAAGGTATCTTACCTGAAGGCTGGTGGGTAGGATTTTATATTCCAGACGACGATGTTGTAGATAAAATCAAATCTGGCCAATACAAAATGTTCTCAATACAAGGTAAAGCCAAACGAATTAAACTTGATATGTAACAATTGTGTTATGTCTGAATAGCTAACAGCGTATAATATAATTAGGGGGTATAAGTGATGCCTAACTTCATTATTGACCTTGAAGTCGACAGAGTAGATCTGGTTGATGAAGGTGCCAATTCAGCCGCTTTCATAAAACTTTATAAAAGAAAGGAGCAGGAGCCTAATATGACATTAGAAGAAATTTTGGCGAAGATGAAGCCTGAGCATGCCAAGGTTATTCAAGATGAGCTTGCAAAAGTTAAGCAAGCTGCTGATGAGGCTGAGCAAAAACTACAAGCTATGACAGAAGACCTCGAAAAAGCAAAAGCAGACTACAAAGCTGCTACTGAAGAGCTTGAAAATGTTAAGAAAAGCAAGAATGAAAATCAGCAGCCTGATTTCGAAGAGGTTATCAAAAGTTTGGACCCAGCTGTACAAGAGGTGTTCAAATCTTTGAAAGCTCAAAAGGAAGCTGCAGAAGAATTAGCTCGTCAAGCTGCTGAGGAAAAACGTACTCAAGAAGCGCTTGCTAAGGCTAAAGAACTTAAAGCTCTTCCTGTAGAAGAGACTAAACTTGTAGAAGTAATTAAAGGTATTACACCTGAAGTGTATGAAATCTTAAAAGCAGCGAATAAGGCACTTGAGGACGCTGGGCTACTTGATGAAATCGGTAAGTCCAGAACTAACAACCCGTCTACTAGTGATGAAGCTTGGCAACAAATTGAAAAGAAGGCTGAAGAAATTGTTGCTCAAGAAAACGTTTCTAAAGCCAAAGCTATTTCTCTCGTTATCAAACGTCATCCAGACCTCTACCGTGAATACTTGAAAGGAGGCGCTAACTAATGGCTGCATATGAAATTCCTAACTTAAGATTCAGCGGTGAAGCGGGCGGCAATATTGCTCGTCGTCGATTTGTAAAAGTCAACAGCTCAGAACAGATTGTACAGGCCGGCGCTGGTGATTCTGTTATTGGTGTTTCTTCTCAACCGGCTAGCGCAGGTGAAGTTGCAGAGATTTACGACGGTATTGTAATGGTAGAAGCTGGCGATGCTATACAAGCAGGTACTGACGTTGAGTCTGATGACCAAGGACGTGCGGTTCCTATATCTTCCGGTAGGAAAGCTGGCTGCGCTTTAACATCTACATCTGCCGCAGGAGAGTTAGTCTCTGTAAAATTATAATGTAGTGAAAGGAGATGTATTAGATGCCTACTAAAACTCAAGCACATATTGATAAGGCACTAACTAATATTTCAGTTGCATATATACAAGAAGAATCTAACTTTATTGCTGATAAAGTATTCCCGATTATTCCGGTAAAGAAACAATCTGATGTTTACTTCGTGTACAATAAGGGTGACTTCTTCCGTGATGAGGCTCGCGTACGTGCTGGAGCTAGCGAGTCTGTAGGCGGTGACTATGGCGTTGAAGCTTCTGACCCATACTACTGCAAGGTGCACGCGTTCCACAAAGATGTTACGGAACAAGACCGCGCAAATTACGATGACCCATTAGATGCTGACCAAGATGCTACAGACTTCGTAACTCAAAAAATGTTAATCCGTCGCGAAGTTGTATGGGCAGAAAAATTCTTCCGTCCTGGTGTTTGGTCTACTGAAATAGAAGGGGTTGATTCTAACCCTAGTACGGGACAAGTTCTACAATTTGATAAAATTGGATCTGATCCAATAGGTGTAATCTCTCAACAAATTGTAGAAATAGCAGGTAAAACTGGATTTAGACCAAATACTATCGTAATGTCACCTGCTGTATTCTATGCGTTGAAAAATCATGAAGATATTCTTGACCGCATTAAGTATACTCAAAGAGGAATTGTAACAGCAGACTTACTTGCTACATTGTTTGAAGTTGAAAATGTCTATGTGGCTTGGGCTGTAGTTAACACAGCTAACCAAGGCGCTGAAGATAATATCGGTTATGTAATGGGTAAACACATGCTATTGTGTTATGTGAACCCTCGTCCTGCAATCAAAAAGCCGTCAGCTGGTTATATCTTTGCTTGGACAGGTTTAAAAGGTGCTGGGGCGTATGGTAACCGTATCGTACGCTTACCTATGGATATGCTTGGAATAGGTACAGAGCGTATCGAGGGCGAGATTGCTTTCGACGCTAAGGTCATTGCTCAGGACCTTGGTGTCTTCTTCAAAGATATTGTCGGTTAAGGTAGTAAGACGCCCCTTTAAAACTCGCGGAAAAGTATACTCTGCAGGGACAATTATTGAAGACCCTGCAGTAATCCCTTTGTATAAATCTAAGGTAGGAGAAGGCAAGATTGTCGAAGTTGATGAGCACAACATCGAGCGCGTTGCCACCTACCTTAAATACAGACGGGGCGTTGAAAATTCTTATGAAATACTGAGAGCCGCCCTCGATAAAACTAAAGCCAAACCAACAGCAAAACCTCAAGCACAAACAAAGACTGTAGTTAAGTCTGCCACTACTAAGTCAGTTTATAAACCAGTGGCGACGAAGCCAAACCCTACAGTAAAGTAGGTGATATGTATGGCCTGGTCTTATTCAGGTGATCCAAAGACTTCTGAAAAGGATAAGTATCGTTTTCTTATAGGCGATACTAATGTAGATGACCCTATTCTACAAGATGAAGAGATTGAGTTTATCATCTCTGAGCATCCTAATCATAATATGCGTCTTTATCAATTATATGACCGTGCAGCAGATTATTTTGCACGAAAGATAAAGCGTACTGTAGGTCCTATTGAAGAGGACCCGACTGAAAGATTACAGTATTTTAAACAAAAAGCAGAATATTACAAAATGCGTATATCTACCCCTAGTTTTAAAGCTCCTAAGATTTCACCTCCTATATTTTATAAAGGAATGCATGATAATGACTAAACGGTTTAGAGAAATTCTTCGTATACCAATTACTGTTATACCTTATTTAGGTATGGACGGTGCCGGAGATAAGACATATGGCAATCCAGTAGAAACTACTTGTTATGCAGAAGAGAAAATCACTGAGATACTTGATAATAATGGACAAAAAGTATTATCAAATATCACTTTCTATGTTGAGAGTGACATCGATATAACGCCATATGACCTGCTGGTATACTTCGGCACTGAATATCCTATAAAAGCTGTAAGTGCCATAAGAGAACTAGATGGTACTTGCGTGTTATGGGTGGTGAATGTTTAATGGCTAGAGGTGGTAGGGCTGCATTCAATATTGAATATTCTAAGTTTTCTAAGTCATTAGAGGTTTTATTAAGCAAGGTAGAACGTGGTACAAAAAAGGCCACAAGGCAAGCCTGTGAGGAAATATTAGCAGAAAGTCTACGGCAAGTACCTAAGGACACAAATACACTCGCTAAAAGTGCCTTTTATGAAATACACGGTAAATATAGAAACTTTACGGCTACTATAGGTTATGGAGGTAACGGGGATCCGATAAATCCAAAAACAGGCAGGCCTGCGTCAGATTATATGGTTGTGGTGCATGAGGACTTACAAGCGCACCATCCTGTAGGTAAAGCCAAGTTTCTTGAAGACCCTGTTAGAGAGTATCAGCGTAAGATGCGGCAAACTTATGCTAGAGCAATTCGCAAAGAGACTGGTATGTAGGAGGTGGAGGCATGGCTGATTTACTACAGGACTTCGAAAGCTACTTCAAATCTAAAAATGTAAACATTCCAATTTTTAGGGATACCATGCCTGACAGTCCAGACAGTGTAATTGCTCTATATGAATATCAGGGCTCAAGAGATTTTTTACAGATTGATGGTGCAACCCGTCCGGTACAGATTGTAGTTAGAGACAAATCCGCAACCGCTGCAAAAGTGCTAGCTAGACAGCTTTATAGCTTATTAAAAACAGATGACTCTATTCTTTATCTTACTTCTGAAAGGTGGACTACAATGTATTTGAAAGAACCGCCATTCAAATTGAAAGCTGACGATAAAGATAGAATATATTATTGTTTCAATGTTATAACTACAACGTATGAAGATTAAGGAGGTTTGTTTGTATGAGTAAAGGTACAATTATTGGTTTAAGCAACTTGGTTTATGCTAAGTTGATTACAGACCCACCGTTCGGTCAAGGTCAAGCCACTTATGAGACACCTAAATTAATTGCAGGAGCTATTTCTGTAAATATTAATGCTAACACATCTTCAGAGACTTTATTCGCAGATGATGGCCCGTATGAAACAGCTACTACTATTGGTCAAATTGAAGTTGAATTAAACGTTGCTGACTTACCTCTTGATGTACAAGCAGAGTTGTTGGGGCACACATATGAAGACGGCGTATTAATCCGTAAAGGAGGAGACGTTCCTCCGTGGGTTGCTATTGGATTTAAGTCACTTAAGTCTAATGGTAAGTACCGTTATACTTGGTTAGCCAAGGGTAGATTTGGTATTCCTGAGCAAAACAACCAAACAAAAGGTGAGTCTGTTGAATTCCAAACGCCAACTATTGCTGGCTCATTCGTTAAGCGGGAATGCGACGATGAATGGGAGCGTCACATTGACGAAGATGATGAAAACTTCACACCTGATATGGCTGCGAATTGGTTTAATAACCCCTATGGCGCCGCTGTTAGTGGTCCTTAATATCATTAGATTATTTGATGCTATGGCGTATAAACGCCATAGTGTATTTTAATAAATTGGAGGAGGATAAATATGGCAGATGTAAAAGATGTGAAACAATATGCTGATGCAGTGACTATGTTTTTAGGTGATAGAGAACGTATATTCCAATTTGATATGAACGCTTTTGCTGAATTAGAAAAAATGTTTGGCTCTGTAGAAAAAGCAATGGACCAGCTTACTGAAGGACGTATTTCTGATATTAGAAAAATTTTATGGGCTGCTTTAATTCACGATGAAGTAGCTGAATTTGATGAAGTAACTGGTGAACCAATTCGTTATAATATTACACCATACCAAGTTGGTAGCTGGTTGAAAAGTCCGAAGATGATTCAAGAAGCTAGCCAAAAGTTAGCTGCAGCGATGGGCGGCGGAATGCCAGACCCAGAAGACATGCCAGAAAGTGTTAAAGCTAAGCTTGCAGAACATGGAATTGATGTAAAAGAACTTTCTCAAGCATTAAAAGGAGAAGCTGAATCAAAAAACGCGTAGAGCGCCTCGTTGATGAGGCGATGCCTGTAGAAGACTCGTGGGATTGGCCTTTATTATTGTACGTAGGTACAGTGATATTAAAACGTTCAGAAAGAGAGTTCTGGCGTATGACACCTCGCAAGTTCAATGCTTTAACTCGTGTGCACATGAGGCTTAATGACTCAAACTATAAGCCAAAAGAAAAATCAAGAGTAGCTTACATCGACCAAATATTCTAGAAAGGAGGCTTGGATGAATGGCAGTTAATGCAGGCCAAATAAATGCGCGTCTGTCGCTTGACTATAAGCAATTTGCCAAAGGCCTACAAGATTCCTTGAAGCAAGTGCGTGACATAGGAAAACAATTTCAATCTACATTTAAGCAAGCCACAAGTTCAATAAATGATACTAGTAGGGCAGCGCAGCAACTTAAGCGTGATTTTAAAGACGTTGGCCGTATTGTTAGTGGTATCATTGTGTCACAAACCTTTTACAATTTAACGAACTCTATTCAGGACGCTGCTAACACGCTTTTAGAATTTATGAATGATATGCAAAGGGCCCAAATAGCAATGGAGTACTTTTTAGGAACTCCTGAGAGAGCTCAAGGCTTTATTGTTAATATGAAAGACTTTGCTGCTACTACGGCCTTTAGTACGCAACAAGCCTTGGACCTTTCTAGACGGTTGATGGCTGCTCAATTCAAGCCTGAAGAAGTACGCTCTATAATGGAAATATTAAATGATGCGGCATCAGCCACTGGAGCGACATCAGATCAAATTGACCGTATTGTATTAGCATTGACACAAATAAGAACCAACGGTAAGCTTGCGGGTCAAGAAATACGACAATTAGCTGAGGCAAATATACCTATCTACACAATCTTACAAGAACAGCTTGGCCTTACTGGCGAGCAACTAATGAATATAGGAGACCTAAAAGTACCGGGTGATCTTGCAGTAACTGCAGTACTAAAAGGTCTACAACAAAGATACGAAGGTGCGGCGCAGAGAATAGCTGACACTGTTCCAGGTATGATTGAAACGATTAAAGACGACATGCTTATCTTAGGTGAGGCCATCTTCCAAGCTCCATATAAATCTTTAGAAAACTTCTTACGTACTTTGAGAGATACATTAGAAGAAGCCCGTGATATATTGACTGAAAGTGGTTTGGGTGGAGTAGTTGAAGAAATGTTCTCTCCTGAGATACAACAACCTATACGCGTTATTGTAGGTAGCGCAGCATCTCTGGCCAAGAGTTTTGTAATGATACAAAAGGCACTGGCGCCCGTTATAGCTGAACTTGGTAAAAGCTTCATACAAATACTTTCAGCTGTAATGCCAGTTATTGCATCTGTAGTAAGAGTTATATCTACCCTTGCATACGTTGCTCTTAATACAGTAGCTCCATTGCGCTGGCTGGCGGCGGCTCTGATTGGACTGCTAGTTGCTAGATCAGCTGCTGCTTCATTAATGTTCTTATGGAAGGTAATGCGTCTAGGTGTTGTTGCAGCAGCTGTTGCAAAAGCGGTTAATTTACTAACTGGCGCAATTAGAGCGTTGTTCTTAACACTAGCGCGAAATCCAATGACCGCTGTAGTACTAGTAATATCCGCGGTGTTGCTACACTTGGCCTTATCATCTAAAACAGTTACTAAATGGTTAGACCAATTAACTGCACGACTCAGCTCTTTGGCTGGTTTTAATGTTGATGATATACTACAATCTGAAATAAAGGACCTTAATGAATGGGCAGCTGAATTCAATGAAAGCGTAAGTGGAATAGATGATAATTTAAGAGACGTTGCAAAAGATGTTATCAAAGTTGGTGAAGATGCTAAGAAGAGCGGTAAGAAAGTAAAAGATAAATTCGTTGCTGCATTTGACGAAGTTTTCCAGGTACCGGAAGAAAAAGACTTAGATAAGCTTCTAGATGGTATGGAGGATTTAGAAGATATAAAGGTCCCAGACTTTATCATAGACCTACCTAAATTAGATGAGTTAGACTTATCAGGTTTGGATGATGAATTCGACTTGGAATGGCCTGAGTTTAGATGGCCTGAGTTCGTATGGCCTGAGTTTAGATGGCCTGAATATCCTCCGTGGCATTGGCCTCCATTTGCGCTTGAATTTGTATGGCCACCACTACCTGAGTTTAGTTGGCCTCCTCTGCCTAAATGGGAATGGCCACCTTTCCCTAAATGGGAATGGCCTACATTACCTGAATGGGAATGGCAACCTATTCCAATACCTGCATGGGACCCGATTCCGTTACCAGAGTGGGAGTGGCCTACAC
>JAAZCF010000164.1 GCA_012513425.1 Bacteroidales bacterium | reverse complement strand
GTTGTACACTTTTGTCCCAAGAGGAGCCATAGGCTTCTCAAAGTACATATCTATCAATTCATATCCCGGACCTTCATCAATTATTACATCTTTTCCTGTCGCCAGAGAAAAATCTCTAGTATCTGAAGGGCACAAAGCATAAACAGGAATACCATAGTGAGAAGCAATTATTGTCAAAGATGATGTCCCTATTATGTTGATAACATCACCATTTGCAGCTACCCTGTCGGCTCCAATAAAAACTAAATCAACCTTATTCTGACTCATAATCAAGGCAGCAGTATTATCGCAAATAAGTGTAGTATCGACACCCGCTTTAGCTAATTCGTAAGTAGTAAGTCGCGAGCCTTGCATCATCGGCCTGGTTTCACAGATATATACCTTTGGCAGGTATCCTTTCTGTTGAGCGAGATATATTGGGGCTAATGCAGTTCCATATCTTGACACCGCCAAATGGCCTGAATTACCATAAGTCAAAATTCTAACTCCGGGCTGCAATATACTACAACCATGTTCTGCTATTGACAAGCATTTATTTATTTTTTCGAGCTGTATATTTCTAGCCTCAACTGTTAGCCTTGCTTTAATTCTTTTTATCAAACCATTAGGGTTTCCATCAGCACCTGTTTGCTCATAATAGCAAGCTTCCATTTTGTCCAAATCTTTAAAAAGATCTGCTGCAGAAGGGCGGCTTATTCCCAAATATTTCTTGACTCTTAAAAATTCATTCTCAAATACTTTCAGTTCTTTAGTTTCAAAGCGATTCATACACATGGCTATGCCAAGAGCAGCTGTAGTACCAATAGCCATAGATCCTCTTACTTTTTGAAGAGTGATGGCATAAAAAAGTTGCTCTGCAGTGGTAATATGAATATACGTCTCTTGATGTGGTAACATTGACTGATCAAGAATAATCAATTCTAAACCATCTTGTAATAATTCAACAGCATCTTTCTCAAAAAAGTTCTTCATATCAAATCAATTTTACAAGCTCTGAAAATAAAACATTAACCTTAGCAGCAGCCTCATCAGCAGCTTGTAATACTTCACCAGAATCTACTGAAAAACTATCCGGATTGTCATGAGAGTTGCTTGTAACCACAGATAATCCAAGCACATCCATTGAACAGTGTTTGGCCACAATAACTTCCCCAACAGTAGACATTCCGATCACATCTGCTCCAGTTTTTTGATAAAACGAATATTCAGCCTGTGTTTCATAAGAAGGGCCTGTCACTGCAATATAGACTCCTTGCTTTAAATTAATCTGCATTTGTTCTGCAGCATAGTAAGCTTTTTGAATTAATGTCCTATTATACGGCAAAGTAATATCCAAAAACCTTGGTCCAAAATCATCCATATTTGGCCCAATCAAAGGATTAGGCATCATATTAATATGATTGCTCAAAACGACAAGATCCCCCAATGAATAATTCTGATTCAAACTGCCGGAAGCATTAGTCACTAATAAAAATTCTACACCGAGCACTTTCATTACCCTGATGGGAAATGTAATTTGTTGCATGGAATAGCCTTCGTAATAATGAAACCTACCTTGCATTATTATCACTTTTTTCCCTGATAGTATTCCAATTATCAAATTACCTTTATGACCATCTGCCGTACTTTTCACAAAGCCGGGAATATCTTCATACGGAATAGTAATTGGTGACTGAATCAATTGAGCCAATGATCCAAGGCCGCTACCGAGTACAATTCCGATTTTAGGAATTGCCCCATTTATTTTCATTTTGATATAATCTGTAGCTTGTTTAATCATTTTAGAAATTAGTTTGCCAAATGTACGAATATTTATTAAATTTGTCTGCTTCGAGAAAAGCAAAGGAATGTCACAAATTACTATCAACCCACACTATCCTCCAGTTGACAAACGTAAAATTAACGAAGTCATGGAGATATCTTCAAGAGGTTTCCTATCTCGGACAGCTTCAAATGTTCTGCTTGATGCAGCAGGTATTAATCGTTCCACACAAATAATTGCAAACACTGAGGAGCAGGCCCATATGGCCGCCATTTCTGTTGGTTGGCCAATTGCAATGAAAGCTGTGATGGATGGTGACAAACAGGCCGTTGGAGCCATTGCAATTAATGTTGCCGACATTGGTACTCTAAAAGTTGAATTTACTCGCATCAAAAAAGTTGCAAATGTAACCCAAGTCAGCATTGAGCCTATGCTGTCCGGTTCTGAACTGTTTATCAAAGCGAGCAGACAATATGAAGGTCTTCATACTATACGATGCGGAGTAGTTGCCACCAAAAAAGTTATTGCAGAAGAAAGCACTCCTATAACCCCTGAGTTGGCAAATAAAATGGTTTCTGGTTTTGACAACTCAATCAATAAAGTTATTTTTGCAGAAGTAATTCGAAGAGTGAGTGCTTTGCTTTCGGTGGCGCCTTATATCATATCAATCGAAATTAGTCCTCTGATATCTAACAAGAGAACAGTCACAGCTTTGAATGCCCGCATATCAATTGATAGTAGAGATTAATATGTTCAAAAAAATAAAAAACTGGTACACCAAGCAATCCGACACAACAAAAGGCATGCTCATTCTTGGGCTTGTATTGATAGTATTAATTATCATTAGATGGGATGCTATCGTCGCCGGAGTTCTCCGTGGCTTTAATTTCTATAACAATAGTACACTCCCAGAATAATCTCAGCGTCAATTGACACTGTTTTTACTTCGATAATTTTCACATTCGTAACATTTTATACGTAAAAAAGACTCTGATTATTTCTAATCAAGGTCGAGGTTCAGCGCGAAGCGCCGAGCGGAGCTCGTATGCTCCCTGGGGAGCTGGCGCCATTGGCGACTGAGGGATTATCTGGTTCTCTGATGAGAACATAAAAAAAAAGAAGTCCTGTTTATTTCTAAACAGAACTTCAGTTTTAAGTTGGCAACTACCTACTCTCCCACATTGTATCGCAGTACCATCGGCGCCAGTGAGCTTAACTTCTCAGTTCGGAAT
>JAAZCF010000014.1 GCA_012513425.1 Bacteroidales bacterium | reverse complement strand
GTTCAATACCGCGCAACATGCCCTTAAACAGCGAAGAATCCACCCAAGTTGGTACCATAACTTGAGAGGTCGATTCGGGTTGACTCATTAACAATCTCGCTTATCGGAAGATAACTACTAAATAAAACTACTAAAATAAAATCATCAGTTTATATCAGTATAACGTGATTTTTGGCTGCTACATTACACCCTGTATAGTTTTCAAGCAAAACGTCAATTTTATTTCTGGCAAATTTTTATCACAAAGATACTGTATAAGACATCTGAATTTTGTGTTTGTATTGAATAATAAGTGCTAAGGATTTGTAAATATTATGAATTATCCAGATGTTTTGGACTTTTGGTTTAATCCGGAAACCCAGCCGCTGTGGTTTGCAAAAAGTGATGATTTTGATGCACTGATCAAGCAAAAATTTTATGACATTCACCAAAAAGCGGCACAGGCCGAACTGTGGTCATGGCGTAAAACAGCTGAAGGCCGCCTGGCAGAAATTATTGTTCTGGATCAATTCTCGCGTAACCTATTTCGGGATCAAGCTCAGGCCTTTGCCCAGGACCCCTTAGCATTAGCTCTGGCGCAAGAAGCCATTAGCCTGGATTTGGATAAACAATTAAGTCCAGAACAACGTACGTTTTTATATATGCCCTTTATGCACAGTGAATCGAAACTGATCCACGAATTCGCGTTAAAATTATTTCAACGCTTAAATAATCCACTGAATCTGGATTATGAAAAACAGCATAAAGCCATTATTGACCGTTTCGGGCGCTATCCGCACCGCAATGCCATCCTGGCACGTAGCTCAACTACGGAAGAGCTCGAATTTTTAACCCAACCGAATAGTCGTTTCTAAACATTTATTGTGTCTCCTCCCCGCGCACAGTAAATCGTATGGAGGTTTAACATGAAGAACAGCATTATAGGTTTAACTATGGTCATAGCCATAGCGCTGTCAGGCTGTGCAACCACACCTTCAAAACCGCTAACTTTTGAACAGCTGGGGCAATTCAGCAATACGCCCCTGAATGCACAAAGCTATCGCATCAGTTTTCAGGCCCGTCCTAACATGAGTTTTGGGACTGCCGAAGAAATTACTCTGGTGAAAGCCGCCCAGACCACGGTACAGAACGGCTTCCGCTATTTTAAAGTACTAGCTGATCCAAGTAACCGTAACCAGCCACCTCGTCAGGCTGTGGTCTATTCCAGCCCAATGTACTATCCCTATGGTTATTATCGCCGTTATCCCGGCTTCTGGCCTGACCCGTTTTATGACATGCCGCACGTGGTGACTATTGACCCGGTACAGGTTTCCTATAGCATTGAATGTTATAAAGATCAGAAAAAAGCACCGGATGATGCCTTTGATGCCTATTTGATTTTAAAATATTTAGGACAAAAGTATGGCTTGGGCCCTAACGGCCAAGTATTACCACCAGTACCAAAAACAGTAAAATAACAACAGTTTAGTAACCGACAGGAATCCTGCATGACCACAGCGGAAGCAATCACCACACCGAGTTTGCAACGCAGTAAACGCTTTGCCACCATTGCCCTCATCAGTGCCATTGTGACCTGGTTGGTGTTAATGGTAGTGGCCAAACTGATTCCTGAATATGCCTGGCTGGTTCATATTTTCATGCTTTCTGCCGAAGCGGGTGTGGTCGGCGGACTGGCCGACTGGTATGCCATTACCGTATTGTTCCGCAATCCTTTTGGGAAAATGCCAATTCCCAAGTTTCTGCTCGACCACACTGAAATCATTCCGCGCAATAAGGCCAGGATTGCCGAATCGATGGGACGTTTTGTACAGGAAAACTTTTTATCTCCACAAGTGGTGGAAAGAAGCCTGCAAAGTACCGATCTCAGCCTTGCGGTCGGACAATGGCTGGCAAAACCGGAAAATAATACTCAAGTCACTCAGGTCATTCAGCAAACCGTACCGAAGATTTTCGAATTTGTTGGTCAG
>JAAZCF010000163.1 GCA_012513425.1 Bacteroidales bacterium | reverse complement strand
GTAATAAATGTTTACGACCAAAGGGAAAGAGAATTGCCGGACATAGGTTTGATTAATGTGCTTGATGCAGAAACCGGTAATCAGACTTGGGTTGACACTTCTTCAAAAGCCATGAGAAAGGCTTATTCTGATTGGAATAAAAATCTTATGGAAAAGACCAAACAAATGCTTGGGCGATACAGAGTAGAATCAGTGAGTGTTTCTACCGAACAAGATTATGTAAGAGAGCTATTAAAGTTATTTAAAAGTAGGACATGAAAATGAGAAAAAGCTTGTGGACACTAGTGGCTTTGCTTGTCAGCCTCGTTTCTCTTGCCCAACCAGGACAGTCTTCGCGTTTGAGCAGAGACTCTATCCTCATAGGCGACCGTGTTGACTGGACAGCCGACATAGTGTTGGCTCCTGGAGAAGAACTTTATATGGAGCCGATTTTGGATCCTATTGTGGCCGGCGTTGAGACAGTTGAGCAACTGAAAATAGATACAATTTCTACCAAGAAAGGTAGTCTGGCATTGCAAGCCAAAATTACTCTGACCAGCTTTGACAGCGGTAGCTATCTGCTCCCCAACATTGTGGCAGCAGTAGCACGAGCAAATGGTCAGATAGATACATTAGTTTTTGATGGAGCAAAGCTTGCTGTCAATACCATTCCTATTGACACTGCCACTTATGTGATAAAAGATATTAAGACTCAGATAAACTACCCTTTGACACTCAAAGAACTACTGCCTTGGATAGGTGGAGTCTTGCTATTGGCAGCTCTTGTGTTCTTGATAATCAGATTGATAAAGGCTCGCAAAGCGAACACCACTCTTTTCGGAAAGCCGATTGTTGCAGATCCTGCTCATATTGTCGCCTTGCGCTCTCTCGAGAGGATTCGCAAGCAGAAGCTATGGCAGAATGAAAAACAAAAACAGGTCTATACAGCCGTGACAGACACGCTCAGGGTTTATATTGCAGAGCGTTTCCATATTGCTACCTTGGAAAGATCTTCTACTGAAATGTTGTCCGACCTCAAGCAGCAAGATGTGGATGAGAATATGTATGGCAAAATTGCAGAGTTGTTTACTCGTGCTGACTTGGTGAAGTTTGCCAAATACCAGTCTTCAAATGAAGAAAACGAGGATACAATTCCTGTTGCCGTGCAGTTTGTCAACACTACTTATATGACAGAATTGAAGGAGGAGAAGTAAGTTATGTTTTTTGAATATCCCAATCTGCTTTATCTGGAGTTTTTGCTGGTGCCTTTGATAGCACTTTATGTGTATAGAGAGCTAAAGGGGAAGATAGCTTCTATGAAGGTGTCCAATTTTGCGGCATGGCAGACTTCTTCACCGAGCATAAAAAAATATTTTCGTCACATTCCTTTTATTCTGAGAATGGTGGCTTTGGCATTGATTATTGTGGCAATTGCCCGCCCGCGTTCTTCAGAAAACTTTGAAAAGAGCGACACCGAAGGTATTGATATTGTTTTGGATATGGACGTGTCTACATCTATGTTGGCTAGAGATTTTTCTCCTGACCGCATAGGGGCAGCAAAAGACATTGCCATAGAATTTATTGCTTCCAGACCCACAGATCGCATCGGCATAGTTGTATTTGCCGGAGAAAGTTATACTCAGTGCCCGGTTACGACAGACCGAGCAACCTTGATCAATTTGATGAAAGAGGTTCAGACAGGCTTGATTGATGATGGCACTGCCATAGGAAATGGCCTTGCAACAGCTGTTGCAAGACTGAAAGACTCTGACGCCAAGAGCAAAGTAGTAATATTGCTTACTGATGGTGTGAATAACAGTGGTGAGATTACCCCGCAGATGGCTGCAGAGATAGCCCAGACTTATGGTGTAAGGGTGTATACTATTGGAGTGGGAGCAATGGGAACAGCACCATATCCAATGATGCCTCCTATGGGCGTAAGGGTAGTGGATGTTGAGGTAGAAATAGATGAAGCCTTGCTCAAAGACATCGCTGACAAGACAGGAGGTAAATATTTCCGCGCGACAGACAATACAAAGCTCTTGGAAATATATAATGAAATCAACCAAATGGAAAAGAACCGCACATCAGTAGACAGTTTCCCAGTGTATTCTGAATTGTTTATGAAGTTTGCAATATGGGCTTTGATAGCCTTGCTGCTGGAGCTTCTTTTCAAATTTGTAATAATAAGGAGGTTGCCATAATGATACATTTTGCACAAGCTCAATATTTGATTTTACTTTTATTAATTCCGGTTTTCTATCTGATGTATGGAATTTTCCTTCGCATCAAAAAGAAAAGGCTGGATAAATTTGGTGAAAAGGCCATTATAGAGCAATTGATGCCTGCAGTGTCCAAAGGCAGAGGCTGGCTGAAAATTACCTTTTTTTCAATAGCATTTTTCTTCTTTGTAATAGGCCTATGCAGAGTTCAGTTAGGCGCAAGACTAAAAGAGAAAGAAAGCAAAGGCGTTGAGGTAATTGTGGCCCTTGATGTGTCAAATTCCATGTTGGCAAAAGATTATTCACCCAACCGACTCGAAAGAGCTAAGTTGGCTATCTCCAGAATAGTTGACAAAATGCAGGAAGACCGCATAGGTCTGGTGGTTTTTGCCGGTGAAAGCTTTATTCAACTGCCAATTACTACCGACTATGTGTCAGCCAAAGTGTTCTTGAACAGCATCAATACTGAGTCTGTTCCTGTGCAAGGCACAGATCTCTCTGAGGCAATTATGACCTCGGCTCGAAGTTTCAGCACTCAGAGTGAAAACAGCCGTGCTATCATTTTGATCTCAGATGGTGAAGACCATGAAGGGTCTGCTCTGGATGCAGCGGCGGCAGTGGCTCAAGAAGGCATAAAAATTTACACTATCGGAGTCGGCTCTCCTGCAGGTGAACCTATTCCTCTTAATGGTGAATTGATGAAAGATAAGGATGGCAACATAGTTGTGACCAAGCTTAATGAGCAGATATTGATGGAAATAGCAGAACAAGGCAAGGGAGAATATGTGAGAGCATCCAACAGCGAATTTGGCCTTAATCCTATTTTGGAAGATATTAAAAGCATGGATAAAAAGGATTTCAATAGTGTGGTGTTTGAAGATTTCAACGAACAGTTCATGTATTTCTTCGCTATTGCCTTATTATTCTTCATACTTGAATTTTTGATCTCAGATAAAAAGTCTGGAAAAAATATTTATAACTGATATGAGACCTAAGATAATATTTATTCTATGCCTTTTGATGGTAAGTGTTGCATCTTTCGCCCAGACTGACAGAAGGGAAGTTAGAGGCGGCAATCGTGATTTTAAGAAAGAAAATTTTCAAGAGGCAGAAATCGATTATAAAAAAGCTATAGTAAAAGATAGTACCTCCAATGCTGCCAATTTCAATTTGGGGAATACCTATTTCAGAATGGAAAATTTCCAAGAAGCTGACAAATATTATGGAGCAGTGGCCGACTCTTTGGACAGAGC
>JAAZCF010000162.1 GCA_012513425.1 Bacteroidales bacterium | reverse complement strand
TTTATTTTATAATTCATCTACTTATTTTTCTTTCTAAGAAGTATTATGTCAAAGATTTAAGCATACATATACAAGCATGCTTAGCATTAATACACTTTTTTATAATTTTTTTTCAAAATACTTGCAGAATAAAAAAACTGTTGTACATTCGCAGTGCATTAGTAAACTAATACACTGAAGTAATTAACAAATAAACAATAAACAATGATTCAAATTAACAATCTAAAGTTTTCTTATCCACATCATGCAGTATTAGACGGAATCAGCATGACATTAACTGAAGGCAACGTATATGGCCTCCTTGGAGAAAACGGAGTTGGTAAGACAACTCTTCTTAAATTATTAGCCGGTCTTTTAAAACCCTCTGATGGACAAATTCTTATTGAAGGCCAAACGCCGTATAAGCGTTCTCCTTTCTTTCTTCAGGATATGTTTTTTGTGCCAGAAGATTTTTATGCAGCAGAAAAAAGTATAAAAGCTTTTTTTGATGGCAAAAGAAAGTTTTATCCTAAAGCTGATATTGAAAAATTTAATCAATTGATGAATGAGTTTGATGTTAATCCGAAATGGAACATTTCAAAGATATCTCAAGGCGAAAGAAAAAAAGCCATGATAGCAAGTTCATTGGCATTAAATACATCAATAGTTCTGATGGATGAGCCAAGTAATGGTCTTGATATTCCTTCAAAGAGTCTTCTTCGTAAGGTAGTAGCTCAAAATGCAGCAGAAGACAAGTTATTTATTATTTCAACTCACCAAGTAAGAGATTTGGAAAACATTATTGATCCAATAATTATTATGGATAATAAGCAAGTGCTTCTCAATGCTTCAATTGAGCAGATTACAGATAAGCTATACTTTACTACAAGAGAAACAAAAATTGAGAATACCCTTTATAGTGAATTTACTCCAAATGGTTATACCTCTGTGGAATTGAATAAGGATGGTCTTCAAAGCAAGGTTAATCTTGAGTCATTATTTAATGCCACTATGGCATATAGAGACATTTTTAAAACAATGTTTAACAACTAATAACTAATGAATATGAATGCAATTTTTGATATAAAACGTTTTGGGAATCTTTTCTTAAAAGATAATAAAGAGGTAATAGTGCGTAGTTCACGTATGTTTTTCATATGTGCAAGTGTATATTTGGCTCAATTTCTAATAAGAAGTCTCGAAGGTGATACAGATATGTCTTTCCGTTCACAATGGTTTACAACTATCTTTATGTTATTTGTGATTAATGTTCCATTAGTATCATATTTTTGGGTGAATGATAAACAAAAGGGTATCTATTACGCAATGTTACCTGCATCCAGCTTGGAAAAGACTATTAGCATGATTATTAATAATGTAGTAATTCTTCCTTTAGCTTTTTTTGTTTCTCTTACATTGTTGGACACTCTCCTTACTTTAATTTTCAGTCAAAACGGCTTCCCTGGCATGATATTTTCGAATAATCTTTTTTCAATGGATAGGCCTTCTATATTGATATTATGTTTGTTAGGTTTTTTATATTCACAGTCATTTTTGATTTTTTTCAATCTATGTTTTAAAAATCATAACAAAGGATTAAAGTCAATATCTATGGTTATAGCGATTCATATTTTATTGATGATAATTTGTGCTGTCATTCTTAAGAAAGTGTATGTAGGGATAGATGATGTTGACATAAATATTAATAGCATTGCGGACATTTCTTCACTTGCCTTGACTTTGATGTACTCATATTTAGGTGGAGTGACTTTGCTGATGTGGGTACTTACGGGAATTAGGATTAAACGAATTCAATATAGGTAGCCATGGAATTTCATGATTATAAACCCATTTATTTGCAGATAGCAGATAGAATGTGTGCTAAAATAATAGCAGGAGAATTGGACGAGGATGGTCGCATAGCTTCTGTCCGAGATACAGCAACAGCTATTGGAGTCAATCCAAATACTGTGTTGAGAGCATATGATTCCCTTCAACAAAGAGGTATTATATATAAAAAAAGAGGAATTGGTTATTTTGCAGCTCTAGATGCAATACAAAACATATTAAAAGATAGAAAACAAGAATTCTTAGATTCTGAACTTGAGAAGTTTTTTGCTCAAATAGATATATTGGGAATTTCAATAGATGAGATCACTTCAAATTATTATAAACGAAAATGAAAAAATTATTATTGACAGTAATGTCGTGTTTGGTAGGATTTATTGGCTTATTTGGCCAAAATAATTTAAAGATTAATGGTTATGTGAATGATGCAACTAGTGGCGATGCTATCGCATTTGCTTCTGTAGTTATTCAAACGGCAGACAGTACGATTGTAACCGGAGGAACAACTAATGAAGATGGTAGTTTTGAGTTGACATCTCCTTCCGGAAATTATATATTAAGTGTAGTTTATATTGGATATAAGGATGCTGTACAGCAACTTAATCTGAATTCAAATATTGACCTTGGAATTATTAAAATAGAAGAAGATGTGCAGGCATTAGCGGGTTCCAGCGTTAGTGCAAAAAGACCCATTCTAGAGCAGAAACTCAATAAATTGGTTATGAATGTGGCTGATGCTGTGACTACTAAAGGGTCAGATGCAAAAGAAATTCTTCGCAAAGCGCCAGGAGTTGCCATTGATAAAGATGGAAATGTGACTCTTAATGGTAAGTCAGTGGCAATTTGGATTGATGGTCGTCCTTCTTATTTGTCTGGCAAAGAGTTGGAAATGCTTCTAATGTCAACAGATGGATCATTAGTTGATAAAATTGAAATCATGGCTCACCCATCTGCAAGATATGATGCTGAAGGTAGTGGTGGAGTTATTGACATTAAAATGAAGAAAACCATTCTACAAGGACTAAATGGTAGTGTGAATATGAAATATGGTGGAATGTATTTTGATGAATGGGAACAAGTTGCTCAAGGATCGCTCAGTCTATCATATCGAGGCAAAAAGACAAATACCAATTTGACACTTTCACCTTCATATAGAAACAATAATTTCATGATTGGATCAGAGTTGACTGTTGAGGATTTGATGATGCGTCAGGAGTCAAAAACATTCTTGAATAATTCATCAAAATCAGCGATGATTCGTCTAACTCACGATTGGTATGTAAATGATAAAAACATTTTTGGAGCAATTTTGTCGACAAATGATTATCGAGCAAAAGGTTTTGTGCCTTTTGAGAAATCATATACTAACATTTATATCGTCGATCAATTGGTTTCAAAACAACGTTCTCAAATGGACGAGAAAAGTTCTCAAGACAATTATTCTGTAAATGTGAACTATACTCATATCTTCGATCCTAATTTGTCAAAAGAAATCACTCTCAATGCCGACTATGGTACTTATGACCTGGATAGACTTTCAATACAACTTAGTCCTTATTTTGATATGAACGGCAAAATGATGGATGAACCTGAACCAGTCCATTTCAGATCAGATGGTACTCAGAATATTAATATTGTATCAGCAAAAGCCGATTATCAGCAAGTAGTGTTTGGCAAAGGAATGTTGGAGGCAGGTTTGAAATTTGCTACTACTTCAACTAATAATTTATCTGATAGAGAAGATAATCATAATGGTGTTTGGGAAAAGAACATTCCATTCTCTTCAGATTTTGATTATAAAGAGAGCATCGGTGCGGCATATGCAACAATTGTTGCTCAGTTAACACCACAATGGGTTTGGCAAGGCGGTCTTAGAGCAGAAAACACATGGGCAAAAGGTAATTGGCGCAGCGCAAATTCCCAGAGCGATACTTCATATTTGAACATATTTCCAACTATCTATGTTGGCTATAATCCAAATCAGAATATACGTTATGGCTTGTCATACAGCTATCGTATACATCGTCCTTCATTCTCTCAACTTAATCCTCAGTTGGATTATTATGATGCTACTTCTTCTGTTGGAGGTAATCCATATATTCATCCTGAGTACAACCATGAATTTTCTTTGTCGTTTGGTTTCAAAACTTGGCTTAATCTGGTTTTTGTTTATCAACAGACCGATAATTTGATTCTTCAGGAGCCTATTAGAGATGATCAAAAGGGACAGATGATATTATGGAATAACTTTGGCAAACAGAATATATTGGGTGGTGTAGTATCGATAACAGAGTTGGAAATAGCAAAATGGTTGTATTTTAACGCAAACGTACAAGCATTCCAGACAAGATCTGTAGCTAATGATGGATCATATGATCAAAAAGCTTTTATGGGTCAAACAAATGGATCATTGTCTTTCTTGATGCCTAAATCTTGGAAGCTTGACATTGGAGCCCAGGCTTCTAGCGCGATTTCTTGGGGATATGCACATCCGAAACCATGGTGGATATCATATGCAGGTATCCAAAAAACATTGTGGGATTCAAAAGGTACTATTGCCTTGAATATAAATGATATCTTTCGCTCTTATAAAAATGATGTAGATATGATTGCCGGAGGAAATAATTACCAGATTATTCAACGTCCTCATCAGCAATCAGTGACACTTTCATTCACATACAGATTTGGAAATAGTACTAATAATTTGAAGAAACGTAATGTTGGTACAATCGACGAAAGTTCTCGAGTTGGTGGAGATAACAGTATTGGAAAATAATACATAATGTTATTAATAAAAAGAGGTAACATCATCAAATGCTACCTCTTTTTATAATGTATATTCTGGATATTATCCAACATGAATATTACTGTTGACTAGCGCCATAGTTTGCGCATTATTTCCTTTAAGAGAGGCTCTTAGATTAGCATCATCAAAAGAACGCAAATATTTTAACATATAATCAACAATATTGTCTGAGAATACAGATTTGGACGTATATATTAATCTATCCTTTTCAAGCTCTTGGGCAGCGGCAACACAAGAGTCTGGTAATTGCTCCAAAGCAGATGCAAGCGCATTATTGTTTTTGTCATGGATTTTAACTCCCAGTTCAACAGAAGTGTTGGCAGCTACATCCAAAGCATCGGATACTTCAAAACCATGACGGGCAGCAGCGCAAAGAGCTGCCATCAGCAAATATATATCTGCACATCCATCAGAAGCTCTCCACTCAAAGGTTTGTTTAGAGCTGAAGTCATTATCTTCTTTTGGCTCTAAAGGGTTGCAGTCTGCAGACATATTGCCATTTCCAGTCCAACCAAGAGGCACTCTGACCAAAGCACTGCGATTGCTAATAGACCAACAAAGAGAAGTTGGGGCCTCTTGATGAGGTACCAAGCGCAAATATGATAGTGGATTTGGATTTCCAAAGGCTGGAAGAGATGTACCCGCAAGCATAAAGCCGGCTATTGCTTTGCGACACTCGTCGCTAAGTTGACCTTCATGGACCATCATACTGTGACCATCCTTTATGAATTGGCAATGAACATGAAGTCCATTTCCTGCTTTGCCAGCAGTGATCTTTGGCGCAAAGGTGATGGTTACTCCCCATTGATATGCCAATTGGCGCATAATCCATTTAGCAAGAACTAACTGGTCTGCAGCTTCTTCAATATTCACAGGCAAAAACTCAATTTCATTTTGCTCGTAATTAACTCCATCTTGCTCAAAATTTCCTACCTCACTATGGCCATATTTGATCTTACCGCCGACTTTGGCAATGAGCCTCATAGCTTCTGTGCGATAGTCTGTAAATTTATTAAAAGGGGCACTTTCGTGATAACCATTTTGATCCGGAACTGAATACAAACCTTCGTTGTCGCTGATGACATAATATTCCAATTCACCCATAGTATACATTTCCATACCGGTTGTCTCTTTGAATGCTTTGTGAGCTTTTCTTAGAATATACTCGGGAGAATTATAATATGGCTTGCCGTCCCTATCATAGAATGAACAAAGCAAGTCCAACGAAGGGACTTCGCTAAAAGGGTTAATGAAGGCAGTTCTATATTTTGGAATAACATACAAATCACTCCGACCGGCCTCGATAAAAGGGAAGAGGCTGCTGCCATCAACTCTCTCACCGGCTGACAGAATGTTGTCAAGATGTTCTTTGCTGTTAATTACAAAATTGAGTGTTTTCAGCTTTCCCTCCCATCCGCAATAATGAAAATTGACAAATTCAACATTATGGTTGCTGCAGTAATTGAGTAAATCCTGCTTGGTGAATTCACAGCATTTTTTGCATAAAGCCCTCTCTAAGAGGTTTGCATTCATAGAAAAATCAGCCATATGTCTAAAAATTGTGAATAGTGATACCGCTGCGAAGCTTTGGCTCAAACCAAGTAGTCTTAGGAGGCATAATATTTCCAGTGTCAGCAATATTTATGAGTTGAGACATGGTGACAGGATAGAGAGCAAAGGCTGCTTTCATCTCGCCGCTGTCTACCCTTTTTTTCAATTCCCCAAGGCCTCTGATGCCACCAACAAAGTCAATACGCTTTGATGTACGCAAGTCACCTATTTGAAGAATTTTATCAAACACCAAGTTTGAAAGAACTGTTACATCCAAGACGCCGATAGGGTTGCTATCGTCAAAAGTACCTGGCTTTGCAGTGAGTGAGTACCAAGTTCCATCTATATACATAGAAAAATTATGAAGAGAAGTAGGCTTATAAGCATCTGTGCAACTGCATTTCTTCTCAACAATAAAATCAGCCTCAAGCACTTTAAGAAAGTCCGCTGTACTAAGACCATTTAAATCTTTGACGACACGGTTGTAATCAATTATCTTGAGTTGGCTTTGAGGAAATACTACAGCCATGAAATAGTTGTACTCCTCAGACCCATTATGATTTGGGTTGGCAGCTTTGCGCTCTGCCCCAACCAATGCGGCTGCAGCAGTACGATGATGGCCGTCTGCAACAT
>JAAZCF010000161.1 GCA_012513425.1 Bacteroidales bacterium | reverse complement strand
CGTTTGGCCTGTAATCGCTAACTTTGAATCCCCGAATTATAGCAAAGTTAAATCCCCACTTTGAGGGCAAGAAAAAAGCATTCATAACTTGGCAAATAACTACAAGTACAAATGCTTATGAATGCTTACGAACTCGAGAGTTCGGAAAGGAAACTCGTGATGTGGCACAAAGTTTAAGAAAAAAAGTAATTGGGTCTATCGACATTGCCACCTTTCAGACCTACTCCAAGCGCTTTTGCCATGTAAACGCTTGGAGCACACAAGTTTTGAAGCCTAGTCCAGGCACTCTAAGGCCAAAACCGTCGGGAGTCCACCTTCATAAATTTTCTTTCCCGTGATGGTGACGAAACGAGCAATCACGCGGGCAACAGGCAAGCGCGAAGCGAGCCGCCAACCAAGCTCGGCGCAGTGCTGCTCTGTAGCAGCCAGAGGAGGATAATCAGAATATCTATTTGTTTGGGTGGTCAACAGGAGCTTATTTGAGTATGATCACAGCATATAACAACAAATCGGTAAAAAGTTTGTTTGTTATCGGGATGCCAAGTTCTTTTGAGGACGTAATACCCCAGATAATCAAGGTGCACCCCAAACACAAAACCGCTGCAAATCTTTTGGTTCCCGAGGATTTTCCTAAGGAGCAGATGCCGATTTATATCGCACCACACTTCAAGAATCCTATCTTACTAATTGTAGGTTCAGAAGATGATAGAGCGCCGCAGTGGATGGCCAAAGAGATATTTGAAGCTTTACATGATAACAGCCTGAATAAACTTTCGATATTTAATGGTGCCGGGCATGGCGGCATGCAGTCTCCACACATTGTTGATTCAGAAAGGTTTTACACAGAAACTATTGAATTTATTGACAGTTGTGAAAATAAGATTAAATAGCAAATATCCAATTAAATAGATAACCAGAAAGGATAATAAATAACGTAACTACTCCAAAAAAGATACTTACAAGACGCCATGTCATTACCTTTTTCAACATCGTTGCTTCAGGAATAGAGAGACCGATGATGGCCATCATAAAGGCGATAGCCGTACCCAAAGGAATACCTTTAGCCACAAATACCTCCACAATGGGTACAATGCCTGCGGCATTTGCATAAATTGGTACTGCAAGGATCACTGCAAGGGGTACACCCCACCAGCTATCGGCAGAAAGATACTTTTCGAAGAAATCATCAGGCACGTAGCCATGCATTGCTGCACCCACACCAATTCCGATAAGAATAAAAATAAATACTCCCCTAACTATTCCCCACGACTCACGAGTAATAGCTGGTAAACGTTGAAAGAAAGAGGTCTTCTCCTTTTCCCATTGGGCACTCTGTATTGATGATTGTTGTTGAGCCACCTTTACCCAATCGCTCAAATAAGGCTCTAGTTTCATCTTGCCTAACACGAAACCGCCAATCATACCCAGCAAGGTACCGCTCACCACATAGATTAGTGTGGTTTTCCATCCAAAGGTGCCCAAAAACATAGCTACAGCCACTTCACTCACCAAAGGTGAAGCTATAAGAAAGGCAAAGGTGACACCCAATGGAATACCTCCTTTGACAAAACCGATAAATAATGGCACAGATGAGCACGAACAGAATGGGGTGATACCTCCAAAAAGAGATGCTAGAAAGTAGTCCAACCCATATAGTTTATGCGTAGATAAGAAATGGCGAAGTCGCTCAATAGGAAAATAGGCATTGATTATTCCCATTATAAAACTGATGACAAATAGGATGACAGTAATCTTCATTGTGTCATACACAAAGAAGTTCATTGCTTCGCCCAATTTGGTTGTAGCATCAATCCCTAATAGACCATATACAAGCCAATCTGCTAAATGTTGAATCATAGGCCAAGAATTTTCTTTATTTCATCAAT
>JAAZCF010000160.1 GCA_012513425.1 Bacteroidales bacterium | reverse complement strand
CAATGGTCAGGTTATTAAAGAAGTTGTATTTGGCGATGTTTGGGTATTCTCAGGCCAATCAAATATGCAAACTCCTTTGGAAAGAACTCTTGATGTATATGGCGATGATATCCTTCATTACTCCAATCCTCTTATCAGAGAGTTTTTGGTAGGTGAAAAATATGCTTACGATGGTCCACAAAAAGACTTTGCTTCTGGATCTTGGAAAGCTGTAACTCCGGAGACTTGCCTGAAGATGTCTACTGTTCCATATTTCTTTGCCAGAAAAATATATGATACTTATCAAGTGCCTGTTGCCATCATTCAATGCGCTGTGGGTGGCACTGCAATAGAAAGCTGGATGGCTCCTGAAAACTTGGCCCAATATCCTGAATATTCAGAGATTTTGGAAAACCTTCGCAATCCTAAGCCTCAGCCTGCTAGAAGCGGCAATTTTGGTGGAGGAAACCATCCTGCAGGTGCTCCCGCTCAGCCAGCTTCACCGCAAGTTGACTACACTGCTCTTGATTTGGATGACAGTGAGTGGGAAAGTGTATATATGCCTCACTATTTCAAAGATATTAACATCAGCGGCAGTGCAGTAGTATATTACAGACACTATCTGTATCTTACTGCAGAGCAAGCAGCCAGTGAGAACAATTTGTTGAAGCTTGGTACTTTCAGAAATAACGACGAAACCTTCATCAATGGAGTAAAAGTTGGCTCAACTAGCTATGAATACCCTCCACGCAACTATGCTTTTGCTAAAGGCATTTTGAAAGAAGGTAAAAATGTTATTTGCATGAAAGCTAGTGGAAATGGCCCGACTTCAGGCTTCTATGAAGGTGAAGATTACGAATTGAGGCTAGGTGATGACATCATCGCTCTCAACGATGGTTGGAAATATTTCAAAGAAGAGCGTGCAAACAATCGTCCTATGCCGCAAGGAATGACTGCACCAAAAGCTAAAATGCAGTATGTAGAAACTGAGGCAAGGCCTTACAGACCGTCTGTTCGCAATCCTTTCGGACTTTATTTCGGTATGCTACGACCAGTGGCAAATGCTTCTGTTCGCGGCGTTGTCTGGTATCAAGGCGAAAGCAACTCAGGTTCTACTCCTGATTATGGCAAATTCTTGGCAGACATGATGACTACTTGGAGAAATGATTTCCGCGACCCTCAGTTACCTGTTTTGATTTCTCAACTTCACAGTCACCTTGACAAGACTTTCCTTCCTGTGGAAGATGGTTGGGCAAATATTCGTGAAGGCCAGCGCTTGGCTACTCATCTTTTAGAAAATGCTGCTCTTTCAGTAGGTTGTGATATTGGCTTTTGGAACAATATTCACCCTATAAACAAAAAGCCTATTGGAGAAAGATTGGCAAAAGGTGCTATGCGCACTGCTTATGGTGAGACTGTTGTGCTTTCACCTGAATGCACAAAAGCAGAGTTGAAGGATGGCAAGATTTATCTTTCATTCAGCGAAATCGGCAATGGTTTGGTTGTAAAAGGCGACGACATTAAGGGTTTCGCAGTGAGTGATGAAAATGGAGCTTATCAAAGAGTTCGTGCATCCATTCTTGGCAACAGAGTTGTGCTTTATGTTGGCGGAATTAATAACCCACAAAAGGTTCGCTATCTCTGGAAAAACTATGTCAAAGAAGATGTCGCCCTCTACAACGCCGAAGATATGCCGGTGGCTCCATTCCAAATGGAACTCAAATAGTTTTCAATATAATACATAAAATATGAGGGGGACTAAAAATTTCTTTTTAGTCCCCCTCATATTTTGATAAAGTTGAGATTAAACTTTAACTGCGAGCTTCAATTTCACGATTCATCTTATCCAAAGACTCATCATCCAAATTGTACTTAGAAATAATGAACATAGCCAACCCAAGCATAATAGCCGGAATGATGCAAAGAATCCAAAGAATACCTTGCTGAGCTTGAATAGAATTAGGATCAATGTCAAATTTAACAGCAGCAAGCACGAAGCCAGGAATTACACCACCTAAAGCCATACCGGCTTTGAAGAAAATTCCAGTGAGGGCATTTACAATACCACTGATACGACGACCTGATGTATATTCACCATAGCTGATAACTTCAGGGACCAAAGCCCACATATAACCTGTAGCTGTAATAACACCTGATGCTTTGATAAACTGAGCTAGATATACCAACCACATATGATTACGAAGAGCAGAAATTGAGGAAACTGTGAAAAGGATGGCCATTCCGACAATTGCGATACTGAGGAATACGAAGAACATGCCTTTTTTACCGATTTTTCTCTTGATCATAGGAACTAAAGGAAGGAAAATAAAAGCAGGAATAGTGCCCAAACCCTGGAAAATACTTGTAGCTGGAATGCCAAATACATCAGGAGCTCCGGCAAGATTATATTCCATATAATACGGACCGGCAGCATTACTTACAGACATCATTGCAAAAGCAGTGATGAAGAACAAAGCAAGAATACGCAACGGTTTGTTTCTAACGAACTCTGTGAACAGGTCCGACCACTTAACTTTGTCTGTCTGAGATGACTCCATCACAACCCTTTCTTTTGTTTGTGTAAAGCAGAATATCAACAGAGCCAAACCCGCCAAAGCAAAGATGGTCATCGTGGTAAACCACGCATCGGCACTAGCAGCAGAAGCCATAGACCCGTCAGGAGACATTTTCTTTACTATCAATGGAATACCAGCCTGAACTATGAGGCCGCCGATATTTGCCATAAACATACGAGTAGAAGTGAGAGTTGTTATCTCATCATTATCTCTGGTAAGACTTGCATTCAATGCACCATATGGAACATTTACGAGAGTGTAGCAAAGCGACAAGCAGACATAAGTGATGTATGCAAACATTAGTGACCCATGAGTAAACTCTGTGTTCCAAAAGCAAAGAATTGCAAAACCGGTGAGCGGAATACCACCCAATATCAAATATGAACGATACTTACCGAGCTTTGGAGAATGGGAATCTACCCAAGCTCCTACAAATGGATCCCAAAGAACGTCAACAAGACGAACGATGAGAAACATCACGGCAGCCTGAGCTGATGGGATTCCAAATACGCTGGTGTAAAAAATCAAAAGGTAGGTGCAGACAGTCTGATAGATGAGGTTCTGAGCAAGGTCACCAGAACCGAATCCTATCCTCTGCGCCCAAGAAAGCTTATAAAAGCCTTTAGTTTCTTTGGTTGCTATTTCTGACATAATATTATAATTAGTTAATTGTATATCTAAAAAGCTTTAAAGCCAACGGCTTCGCGTGCCAGCTTCAATGTGGCAGAGGCAGACTCTCTGGCTTTATCGCGACCAAGAGCTGCCACTTTACGTAGATAATCAGCATCATTAGAGATAGCATCTATGCGCTCTCTAATAGGAGCAACTGTCTTGCAAATGTCTGTTGCTAACTGCTTCTTCAAATCTCCATAGCGAATTGAGCAATCATTCCACTTCTCATCAAAGAAAGCCAACGTGTCAGACTCGCTGACAAGGTTCATTAAAGTGAACAGATTCTCAATTACTTCAGGCTTTGGAGAGTTTGGCTCTGTTGGACCACTGTCTGTGACGGCACGCATCACTTTTTTTGTAATAGACTTGTCGTCTTCATATAGAAAAATGCCATTGCCTTCACTCTTGCCCATCTTGCCACTTCCATCCAAACCAGGAACTTTTACCAGATTTGCACCGAAATTAAAAGCTTGTGGCTCTGGAAAGACATCAACTCCATACATATTGTTAAAGCGACGGGCCAAAAGGCGTGCGATTTCCAAATGTTGCTCTTGATCTTTACCCACAGGCACATATTTGGCTCTGTGAATGAGAATATCAGCAGCCATCAGCACCGGATAAGTCAATAGACCTGTGTTGACATTATCGGGATTTTGTCGCACTTTATCTTTGAAAGAAGCAGTGCGCTCCATCTCTCCTTTGTATGCCAGCATATTCAACAATACAAATAACTCACAAACCTCCGGAATATCACTCTGGACAAAGAGAGCACACTTGTAAGGATCAAGGCCTGCTGCCAAATATTCTGAAAGGATGATGTGAACTCCGTTGTGGAGATCCGTAGGATGAGGGTGAGTAGTAAGTGAGTGAAGGTCTGCTATAAAAAAGAAGCAATTGTATGTGTCTTGAATTTTTACAAAGTTGCGCAAAGCTCCAAAGTAATTACCCAAATGAAGGTGACCTGTGGAGCGAATGCCACTAAGAACAGTATCCATATTATCTATTTAGTCTTTAATATTTTGAAGGGCCACTCGTATTTTGGCCTCTATTTCATCTGCAAGCTGTGGGTTATCGAGCAACATCTGCTTCACAGCATCGCGACCTTGACCAATTTTAGTGTCACCATAGCTAAACCAACTGCCACTCTTTGTCACGATATTGTACTCAACACCAAGGTCAACAATTTCTCCAATCTTTGAGATACCCTCTCCAAAGACTATATCAAACTCGGCTTTGCGGAAAGGCGGAGCCATTTTGTTCTTTACAATCTTGGCGCGAGTACGATTGCCTGTAGCTTCATCACCATCTTTGAGTTGAGTTACTTTGCGAACATCAACTCTCACTGATGCATAAAACTTCAACGCATTACCGCCTGTTGTAACCTCTGGATTACCAAACATTACTCCAATCTTCTCGCGAAGTTGGTTGATAAAGATACAGCAAGTATTGGTGAGAGAAATGTTGGCAGTGAGTTTGCGAAGGGCCTGACTCATAAGACGAGCATGGAGACCCATCTTGCTGTCACCCATCTCACCTTCAATTTCAGCCTTTGGAGTGAGAGCAGCCACAGAGTCAATGACAATAATATCAATTGCGCCGCTGCGGATGAGGTTGTCGGCAATTTCCAAAGCTTGCTCGCCATTATCTGGCTGAGAAATTAGCAATGTGTCAACATTTACTCCAAGATTTTTAGCATATGTACGGTCAAAAGCATGTTCTGCATCAATAATTGCAGCAATGCCACCATTTTTCTGGGCTTGAGCTATTGCATGAATAGCGAGAGTAGTTTTACCACTGGACTCAGGGCCGTAGATTTCAATAATACGTCCACGAGGGTAACCACCGATACCGAGAGCATGATCGAGCCCTATCGACCCGGATGCGATTATAGAAACTGAACAATCGGGCCGATCTCCTAGCTTCATGATTGTGCCCTTGCCATAATCTTTTTCTATCTTAGAGATAGTTGCCTGAAGAGCTTTCAGTTTTTCCAGATTAGGCTCAGTTTGTTTTTTTTCTTCTTCTTTAGCCATAATGTTGATTGTTTTGATTAGTT
>JAAZCF010000159.1 GCA_012513425.1 Bacteroidales bacterium | reverse complement strand
CTTGCCATCTTTGTAACGCTGATCGCGATAACTGCTGCACCATGCGCCATTGCTCTTTTCTCCCGGACGAGCAAACATATCCATAAAGATAACTCCAAGGCTGCTGCCATCTTTGTCTTTACATTCAAAAGCCTCTGCATCTGGGTGAGGAAGCGGAACATTGTTCAATTTTTCGAAGCTGATTCCAAACAAACGATTGGCCACATAGAAAATTCCTTCACGAACATTATCATATTTGAAATAAGGCATTAATTCCTCGTCACTAATATTGAACTTTTCCAACTTGGCTTTGCTCTGATAGTATCTCCAGTCAGCTGCATGAACAGTGGTGATGCCGTCAGCTGCTGCAAGAGCTTTGATGTCCTTCAATTCGTTCTGTGCTGCAGCCAAAGAAGGCTCCCAAACATACTCCAACAAATTATAAACATTTTCCGAATTTTTGGCCATTCGGTTTTCTAAACGAAGGTCAACATAAGTATCAAAACCGAGAATTTTTGCTTTTTTAAGTCTGAGACGGATAATCTCTTCGCATATTTCTTTATTATCCTCTGCATTGTTGTTGTTACAACGATTCAGGTAGGCATCTAGGATTTTGATACGCAAATCACGATTGTCTGCACTTGCAAGAAATGGCATTACGCTAGGATTATCCAAGCCAACTACCCATTTGCCGGATTGGCCGGCAGCTTCTGCTCTAGCGGCCGCATCTGCAATAAAATCTTCACTGAGGCCGGCTGTTTCTTTTTCTTCCTTCAAGGTAAGAGTCCAAGCAGCAGTCTCTTTTATTAAATTTTGAGAAAATTTGAGTTCAAGATTAGAAATTTTGGTGTTAACCTCTTTCAACTCATCTTTTTGCTGAGGATTGAGGTTTGAGCCGTTTCTTTCAAAACTCTTGTACATCTCTGTAACAAGTCTCATCTGCTCAGAATCAAGACCTAAAGTCTCTCGCTTGTCATAAACAACCTTGATACGTTGGAACAACTTGTCGTTGAGCATGATATCATTTGAATGACTACTTATCAGAGGAGTGATTACATTTGAAACCTCTGCCACATCTTCATTGTAGGCCATCATCTCCACGTTTCCAAAGACTCCATATACTTTTGCTAGTAATTCTCCGGACTGGTCATAAGCCAAAATAGTATTTTCAAAAGTTGGCTCTTCTTTGCTGTTTATTATTGCATCGATCTCAGCCTTATTCGCCTCAATGGCTTTTTTCACGGCTGGGACGTAGTTTTCTGTTTGAAATTGTTCAAAAGGTGGAATGCCGAAAGGAGTATTCCATTCTTGTAGAAGAGGATTCTTTTCAGCACAAGCGCACAATGTTAATGATGCGAGAGTCATGACGATAATTTTTTTCATATTATTCCTTTTTTTATATTTTCAACAAAAAAGAGGGTTTCTTATTCAGATTCCCTCTCAATTTTCTAGATGGGACTAACCCAGATAGCTTTTTAGAAGTTTGCTTCTAGCGCTGTGGCGGAGTCGGCGAATTGCCTTCTCTTTTATTTGGCGAACTCTTTCGCGGGTAAGACCAAAATGCTCTCCGATTTCTTCTAATG